>CAXSEJ010000119.1:0-7903 GCA_964236395.1 uncultured Rhizobacter sp. | reverse complement strand
TACATCGCCCTCGACCTCGACCCGGATCGCGTGCGCCAGGCCGCCGCCGCCGGCCAGAGCGTGGTCTTCGGCGACGCGGCGCGACTGCAAAGCCTGATGGCGGCCGGTCTGGCCCGGGCCAGCGCGGTGGTCGTCAGCTACCACGACACGCCCTCGGCGCTGAAGATCCTGCACCTGGTGCAGACGCACGCCGGCGCCGTCCCGGTGGTCGTGCGGACGATCGACGACGCCGACATGGAGCGGCTGCGTGCCGCCGGCGCGACCGAGGTCGTGCCCGAAGCGATCGAAGGCTCGCTCATGCTGGCGAGCCACGCACTGGCTCTCGTCGGCGTGCCGATGAGGCGCGTGCTGCGCGTGGTTCAACAGCAGCGCGACGCGCGGTACGGCTTGCTGCGCGGCTACTTCCATGGTGCCGACGACGACACCGCCGACGAGCTCGATCACGCCCGCCTGCTGAGCGTCACCTTGCCGCCGACGAGTCCCGGCATCGCGCGCACCCTGGGCGAGCAGGCACTCGAAGACCACGGCGTGACCGTCGTCTCCCTGCGCCGCGCCTCGGGCGCCGTGCTGCAGCCGCACCACGCGCTCACCCTCGCCGCCGGGGACACACTGGTTCTCTCCGGCCTGCCGCAGCCTCTGGCAGTCGCCGAAGGCAAACTGTTGTCGCCAGCCTGAGCCGGCAGAACGCTCAGGCGCGCGGGGCGAGCTGCGAAAGCGTCGTCCGCATGCGCGTGGCCATCACCGCGCCGGCGGCGCGCAGCAGCTCGAGCGCGAGGGCCGGCGAGCGTTGCGCCAGCTCTTCCATGCGCGGGCCGCGGAGCGCCCACACGACGCAAGGCGTCATCGCCTCGACATTGGCCATGCGCGGCGTGTCGCCGAACAGACCGGGCTCGCCGACCACGGCACCGGCGCGCAAGATCGCGACCCGGCTGCTGCCCGGTGGGCCGCCGGTCACGAAAATCTGCATGCTGCCCTGGGCCAGGAAGTACATCGAGCGGTCGGCGTCGCCCTGCTTGATGAGCAGATCGCCGCTGCGAACCTCGTAGCGTGCCAGGTAGGGCGCAATGGTGCGCCAGTTGTCGAGGCTCAGCCGGGCACGAAACGCGTCGTCCGCGTTGAGCGTTTGAATCGCCTTGACCAAGTCGTCGATGTCCATGCCGCCTCCGCGTGTCCGCCGCCGCGTCCGCGGGGCGACTCGTCGTGGAGCGCGATTATCCGGCGCAGGCCCCATCCCTACGGGGCCGCGCGCGTGGCGAATGTCTCCTTTCGTCCAGCCGGGGCAGGAACTACACAGCAGCACGTTCCCGCGGCGCGGCGTCGTGGTCCGCACGTCTCGACCGTCCCCGACGCCAGCTCGGGGCGCCGGTTCGCGGCGCGGCCAGGCCGTTCGGCGCCTCCTCTTTGGCCGTGTGAAGCGCGTCCCACACGGATTCGGCCCGACGGGACCATGGATTCGACGACCGCAGCTCGTTCGTCGCCCGGGCGACCTCGGCCTGCCACGGCAATTGGTGCGCGATGCGGTTGAGGTGCACTGCCGACAGCCTCTCGGAAAGATTGACGCCTCCTTCGTCGACGAACGCGATGTTGCTGACGACCCCCATCGGGTCGGAGAGCGCGAACACGCCGTCGTGGGCCTCGGTCCAGTCCCACGCGAGCCCGAACTGCTGGTCGGCCGCGCCCCAGATCGTGTGACCCAGCAGACGTCCGAATTCGTCGCAATCGCCCGACACGGTCGTGCCCAGGTGCTTCAGCTCGGCGCTCAATTCAAACGCCGGGTCGCAAGGCCGTTCGATAATGGGCCAGGAAGCAATGACCCAGGATTGAACTTGCATTCGTCGTCCCCCTTGGTGAATGTGCCGGCCAGTCTCGTGCAGATCGGCCCGGCCATGGACTACTCGATCGGGCACTTGCAAAAGGTTCGAGCGTGATACTGCAGGACTATCAGGACGTCGCCGATGCCGACGACCTCGCGACGCTCGAAGCGCGTCTGGTGCGGTTCGCCCATCAGCTCGGCTTTGGAATCATCTCGGGCTTGCTGGTGGTCGAGCAGGCGCCGGGAAGAACGGCGACCTTTCAGCTCGGCAACACACCGGAGGCTTATCAATCCACCTTCACGAACGCGAACATCAGCCAAGGAGACCCCGTGCTGCGGCGTCTCAAGCGGCTCTCGGCCCCCTTCATCTACGACCAGTCTATGTACGTGCATGAACAGGCGGCTGACCTGTGGGACATGCAGGCGCTGTTCGGCTACAAGACCGGCATTGCGATGGCTCTGCACTTGCCCGGGGGCCGGCACTTCGTCATGGGCGTGGATCGCGAGCAACCGCTGCCGAAAGACGATCTTGTCCTGACCCGGATGATGGCCGACCTGCAACTGCTGGCAGTCCACGCCCAAGATTCGGTGATTCGATTGCTCGCACCCCAAACGCCGGAGCAACCCCTGCTGCGTCTCACCGATCGCGAGATCGAGATACTGAAGTGGACTGCGGCTGGAAAGAGCTCCTGGGCCGTGAGTCAAATCCTCAATCTCAGCGAGCACAACGTGAAGTACCACATCAAGCGGATCTTGTCGAAGATGGAGGTCACCTCCAAACATCAGGCCGCTGCCCGAGCCAGGCTGCTGGGGTTGATCTAACACGCTTTTCCGGCTCAGGCAAGTGTTCGACTGGGTAGTACGCGTGAACATCTCACGATGTTTCAATCTCCGTACCGAGACGTTTCGGTATCTACGGGGAGTCGGAAAATGTCGTTCTTGCTTACGCTTCTGATGTGCATCCCTCACGGCGGCTGGTAACCACAGACTCGTTGCCTTCGGGCTGCACGCATCGCGAAGCTACTTTCCGATGCAGAACCGCCCGAAGATGACGCCCAGCAGATCGTCGGGTGTGAACCGACCTGTGATTTCCGAGAGTGCGTCGTGAGCCAGGCGCAGTTCCTCGGCAAATAATTCGAGCGCGGCGTTGCCGTCCCGGGCATGGGCCAGCGCCAGTTCGAGGTGATCGCGCGCTCGGTGCAGTGCATCGACATGGCGCGCACGTGCAATGAACAGCCCCTCGGGCACCGCCTGCCAGCCGGCCAGCTCGAGCAGGCGCCGGCGCAGCGTGTCCAGACCGTGGCCGGTCGCGGCCGATATCGTCAGGCCTTCGACGGCGTCCACAGTCGGCGCGATGTCGACCTTGTTGAATATGTGCAGAAGCCAACCCTCGCGTACCAGTCGCCCCGGTAGCCTGGCTTCGATTTCCCGCTCCGTTTTCTCGTAGGCCGCCTCGCCGAGGCGAGTCAGGTCATGCAGGAAGACGACCGCGTCGGCGCCGTCGATCTCGGCCCAGCTGCGCTCCACGCCGATCCGCTCGACCTCCTCGGCGGCATTGCGCAGGCCGGCGGTGTCGACCACGTGCAACGGCACGCCTTCGATCTGGATGGTCTGCCCGACCTTGTCGCGCGTCGTGCCCGGGGTCGCCGTGACGATTGCGAGCTCGGCCCCGGCCAGCGCATTGAGCAGCGAGCTCTTGCCCACGTTCGGCTGGCCAGCGAGCACCACCCGAACGCCGTCGCGCAGCAAGGCGCCTTGCCGGGCCCGTGCCAGCACGGTGCAGACGCTCGCGGTCGTGCGGGCGAGGCGGCCCCGGGCATCGGCAGTTTCGAGAAACTCGACCTCCTCGTCGGGGAAGTCGAGCGTTGCCTCGACCAGCGTGCGCAGGGACACGAGCTCATCGCCGAGGGTGGTGATCTCGGCCGAGAAGGCGCCGTCGAGCGAGCGCGCCGCCGAACGGGCGGCCGCTTCGGTGCTCGCCTCGATGAGGTCGGCGACGGCCTCGGCCTGCGCGAGATCGAGCTTGTCGTTGAGGAACGCCCGCTCTGTGAATTCGCCCGGCCGGGCGATGCGCAGGGTGCCGCAACCTGCCTCCAGGCAGCGTGCGAGCAGCAGCTGCAAGACCACCGGTCCGCCGTGCGCCTGCAACTCGAGGACATCTTCGCCGGTGTAGGAGTTCGGCGCGGGGAAAAAGAGCGCCAGGCCCTGGTCGATCGGCCCACCGGCCGCGTCGAGGAAAGGCAGGTAGCTCGCCTGACGCGGGGTGAGCTCGCGGCCGCAGATTGCGCGCACGAGCGGGCCGAGATTCGCGCCCGAGACGCGGACGATGCCGACGGCACCCCGCCCGCTCGCCGTCGCCACGGCGACGATGGAAGCGTCGAAGCGCACCATCGTCACGACAGCGCCGCTACTTGCCGATCACGCCGAGCCGCTTGTTGATCACGTACTGCTGCGCAATCGACAGGATGTTGTTGGTGAGCCAGTACAGCACCAGGCCGGCCGGAAAGACGAAGAACATCACCGAGAAGATGAGCGGCATGATCCACATCATCCGCGCCTGGATGGGATCGGGCGGCGTCGGGTTGAGCCAGGTCTGCAGCAGGCTGGTCGACGTCATCAGGATTGGCAGGATGAAGTACGGGTCCTTCGCCGACAGGTCGGTGATCCAGCCGATCCACGGCGCTCCGCGCATTTCCACACTCGACAGCAGCACCCAGTACAAGGCGATGAAGAACGGCATCTGCACGAAGATGGGCAGGCAGCCGCCGAGCGGATTCACCTTTTCTTCGCGGTAGATCCGCATCATCTCCTGCTGCATCTGCTGCGGCTTGTCTTTCAGTCGCTCGCGCATCTCCATGACCTTGGGATTGATGGCCTTCATCTTGGCCATGGAGCCGTAGGCCTTCGCGTTGAGCCAGTAGAAGGCGATCTTCAGGAGGACCACCAGGCCGACGATCGCCCAGCCCCAGTTGCCGATCAGCTTGTGCAGCTCGCTCAACAGCCAGAACAGCGGCTTCGACAGGATCGTGAACCAGCCGTAGTCCTTGACCAGCTCCAGTCCGGGCGCGAGCGCCTCGAGCCGCGTCTCTTCCTGCGGGCCGACGAAGAGGCGCGCGTCGAACGCCTTGGTGGCACCCGGCGCAATGACGCCGAGCGGCACGATCTCGCCCACCGAGTAGGTGTTGGTCGCGACCTTGCCGGTGAAGAACTCGCGCGCTGGCGCCGGCGCGCCGGGCTTGTCGACGAGCCAGGCGGAGGCGAAGTAGTGCTGCACCATCGCGACCCAGCCGGTGTTGGCGCGCGTGTCGTGGCTCGGTTTCTCGCCATCGCGGCGCTTTTCGATCGAGCTGAAATCCACCTTGTGGTACTTCGAGGTGTCGGTGTAGATCGCCGGGCCGGTGAAGGTGAAGTAAAAGCTCGACTCGCCCGGCGGCGAGTTGCCGTCACGCACCAGCTGCAGGTACAGGCGCGGGTCGATCGCCGCCGGCGACTCGTTGATCACCTCGTGCAGCACGTCGATGACGTAGTCGCTGCGCCGGAAGGTGTAGGTCTTGGCCAGCCTCACCCCGCCCACGGGGTCGCTCTCGAAACGCACCTTCAGCTCGTTCTGCCCCGGCTGGAGGCTGCGCGCGCCCGCCACCACCCGCATCGGCGTGTGGTGGTTCGGCAGGCCGGCGCCGCCGGCGGGTGGCACGAGGCCCGTCTCGGCGAGGTAGAGCCGGTTGGCCGAGCGGTCGAGCAGGACGACGTTCTTGGTGTTGTCGAACGGATCCTTCTGCTGGCGCAGTTCGACCCGCGCGAGCGTCGCTCCGCGGCTGTCGATGGTGGCGCTCAGGAAGTCGGTGAGGACAGCGATCTGCTCGCTCGCGATCGGCGTCGAAGCGGCCGCAGCGGGCGCCGGCACACCGGCCGCGACCGACGGCGCAACCGCGCCGCCAGGAACGGCCCCGCTCGGCAATGCCCCTTGCGGCACGCCGGTCACGGTACCCGGCACCGTGGCCGGGGCCGCCGGTCGAGCGGCCGGCGGCGGGCCGAACATCGACGGCTGACCGTTGTGGCGGTTCCACTGCTCCCAGATGAAGAAGAGGGAAGCCAGAAAGATGCCCCACAACAAAGTGCGGCGAATATCGGACATGGAGTTCATGGCGCAGCAGATTCGATGACGTCGGCCGGCGAGCGGCGGGACAAGAGCGCGGTGAAGAGGGGCGTCGACGCGGCAGGCACCGGGTCGTGGCCGCCCGCGCACCACGGGCCACAACGGGCCAGTCGACCGAGAACCAAGACGCCTCCCCGGGCCGCGCCGTGGGCGGCAAGCGCGTCGAGCGCATAGGCGGAGCACGTCGGCTCGAAGCGGCACGCGCTGCCCAGCCACGGGCTCAGTGCATAACGGTAGCCGCGCACGAGCGCGACCAGGGCATGCTGCGGCCACGCTCTCATCGCAGCGATGCTTCGAATAGCGATTCGAGCTCGGCCCGGGCGCAGCGCTTCAACGCCTCGGAGGCGGCGCTCGGGAAGACGGTGCGGTCGAATGGCGCACGTTGGCGCACCACCCACAAACCCCCGTCCAGACCGGCTCGATGGCGCTCGCCGGCGGCATATATCTGACGCTTCAGCAAGGCCCGGGTCACGGCGCGTCGGGCGTGCCGCTTGGGCACCACGGCACCCAGCCAGCGCGACTCGCCGAGGCCGGACGGCAATGAATCATCCACAGGCCATCCACCGCTTGCCCACCGCCTTGTGGATAACTGCGATCCGGCAGACTCGGCGATGGGCCCTGCGGCACCCGCCGCAATCACCTTCAGATGGTGCATGGCGAAGTGCGCCGTCGTTGCCCGGTGGCGAACCTTGAGCACCCGCTCGAAGTCGGCCGAGGCGACCAGGCGGTCGATTCGCCGCTTGCCCGGCGAGCGTGTGGGCATCCCGGGCGTTGCGCCGAGGCGCCTAGACAGCCAGGCGCTTGCGGCCTTTGGCGCGCCGCGCGTTGATGACGGCACGGCCCCCGCGCGACTTCATGCGAACGAGAAATCCATGGGTGCGGGCGCGACGAATTTTGGAGGCTTGGTAAGTGCGTTTCATGGTGAGCTTTCGCTGGCCGCCTGGGCCGACTGTCGGGCTGACTCCGCACCCTCCGTGTTGGTGAGCGCGGTGCAGACCGGTCTTGCCGAAAAGGCAACCCGCGATTACATCAAGAACCGGCGTGTCCGTCAATCGAAAGGCTGGAAAGACGCCTGCGTGAGACCTTGGCAAGACGCGTTTTCCCCTGTGGATAAGTGCCGCCCTGCGGGGTGCCAGGAGCTACAATTTGCGGTTTGACGGAGTGACTTCTCCACACATGCGAGCCGACCTCTGGCAACGCGGCTGCGAACGGCTGGCCTCCGAGCTGCCCGACCAGCAGTTCAACACCTGGATCCGGCCCCTTCCGGACGCCGACGTCACCGACCAGGGCGAGGCTGCGGTCGTCACCGTCCGCGTCCCGAACCGCTTCAAGCTGGACTGGATCCGCAATCAATACGCGGGCCGGATCGAGACCGTGCTGAGCGAGATCGCCGGCAAGCCGGTGCGCCTCGACATCACGCTGGCCTTGCGCGACGCGGGCGTGCGCGCGCCGGCTGCACTCACCGTGACCTCGAGCGAACGCGCAACGCTCGGCACCGGAGTTGCCGCGGCCGCCGGCAACGGCGGGGGCCATCCGGCCGGTGCAGGCGCAGCGGCCATGGGCCCGGTCACGCTGGCGCCGCTGCCGTCGCGCAGCCGCCTCAACCCGGCACTGACGTTCGACACGCTGGTGCCCGGCCGGGCCAACCAGATGGCCCGCACGGCGGCGCTGCACGTGGCCGGCTCGCCGGGGCAGATGTACAACCCGCTGTTCATCTACGGCGGCGTCGGTCTTGGCAAGACGCACCTGATCCACGCCGTCGGCAACGCGCTGATGAGCGACCGGCCCGACGCCCGCGTGCTCTATTTGCACGCCGAGCAGTTCATCACCGACGTCGTCAAGAACTATCAGAGGAAGACCTTCGACGAGCTGAAGGCCAAGTACCACTCGCTCGACCTGCTATTGATCGACGACGTGCAGTTCTTCGCCGGCAA
>CAXSEJ010000118.1:0-8033 GCA_964236395.1 uncultured Rhizobacter sp. | reverse complement strand
CCTCGGCCGCCGGCTCGAAGGTGCAGATCAACCACCTGAGCGCCGGCCGCATTCCCGAAGGCGCGACGGTCGAGCGCGCCGTCGCCACGCCGATGGCCCAGGGCGACTCGATCCAGCTCGATCTCAACGCCAGCGACTACGCCACCGCGCGCGAAGTCGTGCGCGCCATCAACGGCCGCATGGGCCCCGGCACCGCCGACGCCCTCGACGGCCGCGCCGTGCGCGTGCGCATGCCGGCGTCGGCCGATGCGCGCGTGAGCTTCATGGCCGAGATCGAGAACCTGGAAGTGAAGCCGCCCGCCCCGGCCGCCCGGGTGGTGATCAACGCCCGCACCGGATCGATCGTCATGAACCAGGCGGTCACGCTGGCCGCCTGCGCGGTGGCGCACGGCAACCTCTCGGTGACCATCAGCAGCACGCCGCAGGTGAGCCAGCCCGAAGGCTTCTCGAAGGGCCAGACGGTCGTCACCGACAAGGCCGACATCACCATCTCGCAGCAGGCCGGCTCGCTGGTCCAGATGGGTCCGAGCGCCAAGCTCGCCGACGTGGTGAAGGCACTCAACGCGCTCGGCGCCACGCCGCAGGACCTGCTCGCCATCCTGCAGGCGATGAAGTCGGCCGGTGCCCTCGGCGCCGAGCTGGAGGTGATCTGATGGCCATCAGCCCGAACGCCGGCGTGCTCTCCGTCGCCGAGCTGCGCGCGGCGGCGACGAAGGACCCGAAGGCCGCGATCCGCGAGACCGCGAAGCAGTTCGAGGCCATCTTCATGCAGCAGATCATGAAGAGCATGCGCGAGGCGACGGTGAGCTCGGGGATGCTCGAGAACTCGGGCACCCAGCTCGGCAACGAGATGCTCGACAGCCAGTACGCGACCAAGATGGCCGGCCTGCCCGGCGGCCTGGCCGACGCCATCGCGCGCCAGCTCGAGCGGCAGATGGGCGGCACGACGGCCGTTCGCACGGCGCCGAACGCCCCGGCACCGGCCGCAGGTGCGGCGCAGGCCACCGGCGACACGCCGCTCTCGCAGCGGCAGACCGACTTCGTTCGCGGCCACGAGACGGCGGCGCGCGCTGCCGAGGGCATGAGCGGCATCCCGGCCGCGTTCATGGTCGCCCAGGCCGCGCACGAATCCGGCTGGGGCCGGCGCGAGATCAGGAACGCCGACGGCAGCAGCGCGCACAACCTGTTCGGCATCAAGGCGAGCGGCGGCTGGAACGGGCCGGTGGCCGGGATCACGACCACCGAATGGGTCGGCGGCGAGCCGCAGAAGGTGACCGCGAAGTTCCGCGCCTACGCGTCGTACGAGGATTCGTTCCGCGACTACGCCAGGCTCATGAAGGACAGCCCGCGCTATGCCGGCGTCGTCGCCCAGGCCGCCCAGGCCGCGCCGACGGCGGCCTCGGCGCAGACCTTCGCGCAGGGCCTGCAGCGCGCCGGCTACGCCACCGACCCGGCCTACGCCGACAAGCTCGGCCGGGTCATCAACACGACGCTGCGCCTGCAGCGCGCCGTGACCTGAAAGCAAGCCGACGATGAGCGCGTTTTCCCTCCTGTCGCTCGGTTCGCGGGCCATGACCGCGAACTACGCCGCCCTGCAGGTCACGGGCAACAACATCGCCAACGCCAACACGGCCGGCTACTCGCGCCAGCACGTGGAGCTGGCGACGGCCGTCAGCCAGCAGACCGGCTCCGGCTTCTACGGCAAGGGCGTCGAGGTGGCGACCGTGACGCGCGCCCACAGCGACTTCCTCACCCGCGAGGCGGCGCTGACGCAGTCGCTCGCCGCCGCCGACAGCACCCGCGCCGACCAGCTGAGCCAGCTCGAGCAGGTGTTCCAGACCGGCGAAGCCGGCCTCGGCTACGCCGCGCAGACGATGTTCAACGCCTTCGTCGACGTCGGCAACCGGCCGCAGGACGCTTCGGCGCGGCAGGTCGCGCTGGCCCGCGTCGGCGATCTCGCCTCTCGCTTTCGCACCGCTTCGGACCAGATCGATTCGCTCCAGGCCGGCGTCGCCCAGGGCTTGCGCACCTCGGTCGCCTCGATCAATTCGCTGACGGCGCGCATCGCCGACCTCAACACGCGCATCGTCCGCACGCAGGGCACGGGGCACGCGCCGAACGAGGTGCTCGACCAGCGCGACACGGCCATCGACGAGCTCTCGCAGCTCGTGCAGGTGACCACCGTGCCGGCCGCCGACGGCAGTGTCGGCGTGTTCCTCGGCGGCGCCCAGAAGCTCGTCATCGGCGGCAGCGCGACGGCCCTGTCGGCGGTGACCGATCCCTTCGATCCGGCGCGGCTGCAGCTCGGCATCGCCGAAGGCGGCACGACGCGCGCGTTCCCCGATGGCTTCGTCGCCGGCGGCTCGGTGGCCGGCCTGCTGCGGGTGCAGAACCATGACCTGCCCGACGCGCGCGGCCTCATCGGCCAGCTCGCCTCGGCCATCGCCGGCGCCCTCAACCGGCAACAGGCGCTCGGTCTCGACCTGGGCCAGCCGGCGGCGGCCGGCGGGCCGCTGCTGAGCATCGGTGCCGCGTCCGTGGCGCCGTCGTCGAACAACGCCATGGCGGGCGGCGTGCCGGTGGCCTCGTACGTCAGCGGCGGGGTGCGCGTGCCGAGCGTTTCGATCGCCGTCGTCGACAGCAAGGAGCTGCAGCCGAGCGACTACGAGCTGCTCGCCGACCCCTCGCTGCCGGCGGGCAGCTACCGGCTCACGCGCCTCGGCGACGGCAGCAGCCAGACGGTGAGCGATGGCTCGGTCGTCGACGGCATGCGCATCGACATCGCCTCGCCGGCACCCGCGGCGCGCGACCGCTTCCTGCTCCAGCCGACGTCGCAGTCGACGCGCAGCATCGCGCTCGCCCTGGCCGACCCCAGAGGCATCGCCGCTGCCTCGCCGGTCAGTGCCAGCCTGGCTGCGGCCAACACCGGCACCGCCACGGTCGCCTCGCTCACGGCCGTGAGCACCTCGCTGAACCCGAACCTGGTCAGCACCGTCACCTTCACCGACGATCTCGGCAACTACACCTACAGCCTGGTCGACACGACCGCTGCCCTGCCGACCGTGACCGGCACCGGCACCTTCACCGCCGGGCAGCCGATCAGCCTCGACGGCTTCGAGCTGCGCCTGGCGGGCCTGCCCAAGGCGGCCGACTCGCTTTCCGTCGCCAGGACCGTGCTGCCGGCCGGCAACAACGGCAACGCCAACGCCCTGCTGGCGCTGCGCGACGCGGCCCTCGTCGGCCAGCGCAGCGTCGGCGGCGTCGTGGTGCCGGGCACCAACGTCACCGACGCCTACGCCGCGGCGCTCGCCAGCGTCGGCGTGCGCGTGCAGAGCGCCGGGCTCGACGCCGAGCAGTCGGCCTCGCTCGCCACCGACGCCAAGACGCAGGCGTCGTCGACCTCGGGCGTCAACCTCGACGAGGAAGCCGCGCGCCTCATCCAGTTCCAGCAGAGCTACCAGGCGGCCGCGAAGATGCTGCAGGTGGCGCAATCCGTCTTCGACACCTTGCTCCAGATCGGCCGGTAATCACCATGCGCATCAGTACCGCCAACAGCTTCGACACCGGCGTCGACACGCTCACGCGGCGCCAGTCCGACCTCAGCGAGCTGCAGGAGCAGCTCTCCAGCGGCAAGCGGCTCGGCCGCGCCAGCGACGACCCGACCGCGGCGGCGCGCGCCGAGCGCGCACTCGCCGCCATCGGCCGCAGCGAAACGAGCCAGCGCGCCGTCGACGCCAGCCGGGTCGCGATGACGCAGACCGAGAGCAGCCTCGGCGACGCCACCGCGCTGCTCCAGCGCGCGCGCGAGCTCGTCGTCTCGGCCGGCAACGCCAGCTACGGCGACAGCGACCGCCTGCACATCGCCGACGAGATCAGGTCGCTGCGCGAGCAGCTTCTCGCCGTCGCCAACCAGGGCGACGGCGCCGGCAGCTACCTCTTCGGCGGCCAGGGCCCGACCCAAAAGCCTTTCGTCGACGCCGCCGGCGGCGTGCAGTACGCCGGCGCGCCCGGCGAATCGCTCACCGAGGGGCCGACCGGCCTGCCGCTCACGAGCGACGGCCGCACCGCCTGGCTCTCGGCCCGCACCGGCAACGGCGTCTTCGTCACCAGCGCCTCGGCGACCGTCGCCGACGCCACCATCGATGTCGGCAGCGTCAGCACGCCGAGTGCGCTCACCGGCTCCGACTACGCCATCGAGTTCAGCGTCGCCGGCGGCGTCACGACCTACGCGGTGCGCAAGGACGGCCTGGCGACGGCCGTGACCGCAGCGGCCTATGTCGCCGGCCAGGCCATCGTCATCGACGGCATGCGCGTCGCCGTGAGCGGCGCACCCGCCAACGGCGACGCGTTCCAGATCACGCCCTCGGCGCCGACCCTCGGCGTGTTCGCTGCGCTCGACGAGGCGGCGGCCGACCTGCGCAGCCCCGGACGCACCGGCTCGCAGGTCGCCCAGACCAACACCTTCGCCCTGCGCGACATCGACGCGGTGCTCGGCCGCGTGCAGTCGGCGCGCTCGTCGGCCGGCGCCGTGCTCAACCGCATCGACAGCGAGACCGACCGTCTCGACGGCCAGAAACTGGCCGGCCAGACGGAGCGATCGAATGCCGAAGATGTGGACTTGGTGCACGTCATCTCCGACTTTCAGAACAGGCAGAGCAGCTACGATGCGGCGCTGAAGTCGTACGCCATGGTGCAACGCTTGTCGCTGTTTCAATACGTGAACGGCTGAGCGGAAAGGGCGGCGACAGCACGCCACGGAGTTCGAAGCCTTGCTCGATGTCGCGATCCTCGGCCAGGTAGCCCTCGGCTACTCGCCCTTCATCGATCGCAACCGCACGGTCGCGGCGACGCGGCTCACCGTCTTCCCGCTGCGTCCCGACGCCACGCTCGACGTCGCCCAGCTGCTGCACGCCGTCGGCGACGTCTGGCCGGCGTCGGGCGGCGCGGTCTCGCTCAACGTCGTGAGCGAGAGCCTGCTGCTCGACCTGCTGGGCGCCAGCCCCTCGACCAACCTCATGGTCGAGGTGCCCAGCTTCATGGCGACCGATCCGGCCAACGCGGCCTCGATCGTGCGCCTGCACGGCGCCGGCAGCACGCTGCTGCTGAAGGGCCGGCCCAACGCCGAGCTGCCGCGCGAAGTGCTGCCGTGCTTCAAGTACTCGATCATCGACCTGGCCGACGAGCGCCGTGTCGGCGACTCGGTGGCGCCGCCGCCGGGCATCACCCGCTCCATCGCGCACGTGCAGTCGGGCGTGCGCACGATGGCCGACATGGAAGGCGCCTTCGCTCGCGGCGCGCATGCCGTCCTCGGCTGGCCGATCGACGATGCCATCAGCTCCACCGCGAGTCGAAACGGCAAGGCGACGGCCCAGCCCGACATGCAGGTGATCGTCGAGCTGATCCGTCGGGTCGACAACGAAGAGCCGATCGAAAAGCTCGAGAACTCGCTCAAGCGCGACCCGTCGCTCGCCTTCAAGCTGCTGCGCTACATCAACTCGCCGGCGTTCGGCCTGCGCGTCGAGATCAGCTCGTTTCGCCACGCCATCATGCTGCTCGGCTACCAGCGGCTCAAGCGCTGGCTGGCCCTGCTGCTGGCGACGGCGAGCAAGGACGTCAACCTGCGGCCGGTGATGTTCGCGGCGGTGCGGCGCGGCCTGCTCATGGAAGAGCTCGTCGCCGGCAGCGGCGACGAGGAGATGCGCAGCGAGGTGTTCATCTGCGGCGTGTTCTCGCTGCTCGACCGCATGTTCCAGGAAAGCTTCGCCAAGCTGCTGGGCTCGATCCCCGTGCCCGAGCGGGTGTACCAGGCGCTGGTCAAGAACGAGGGCCCGTTCCAGCCCTACCTCACGATGGTGCGTGCCGCCGAAGGCCAGTCGGTGTCCGAGTACCGGGAAGCGGCCGAGCACCTGCTGATGAGCGTTGCCGAGATCAACCGCGCCCAGTTGCGCGCGCTGATGGGCGCCGCCGCCCTGGAGTGACCAGCCGGCCGGTGCCGCCCGAGGCGCTGTCGTTCTACTGGGACTCGCCATTTCCGGCGTGCCTGCAGGACGCCTCCTTCCGCTTCCTCGACGTCAACGCCGCCTTCGTCGAGTTCATCGGCTACCCGCGCACCGAGTTGATCGGCCGCGACCCGCGCGACTTCCTCCACCCCGACGACCGCGCCAGCCACGACGAAGCCCGGCGGGTGCTGACGGCGCCCGAGCCACCCGAGCCACCCGAGCGCCTGCCTTATCTCGGCGAAGGTCGCTTCCTCGACGCCGGCGGCCTGGAGCGCTGGTTTCGCGCCGCGCGGCGCGCGACGCAGGGTGAAGACGGCGAGCCGCTCTACCTCGCCCTGCTTCAGGACACGACGCTCGAGCATGCGGCGCGCGAGCAGGCCGACCGCTCGGTGCGCGAGCTCGACGACTGGTTCGACCTGGCGCCCGTCGGCATGGTGCTGTTCGACGGCAGCGGCCTGCTCGTGCGCACGAACCCGGCCTTCGACGAGATGACGGGCACCGCGCCGGTCTCGCTCGCCGAGGGCCCCGACGGACTCGCTCGCCTGCTTGCCGCCGACGCTGACGGCGCCCTGCAGCGCCTGCATCCTGGCTCGCGCCCGATCGAGGTCGAAGGCGGTGTGCGCCAGCCCGGTGGCCGCATCCGGCCGCTGCGCTCGATCGTGCGCTGCTACCGCACGGCGGGCGGCGAGCGGCGCTACATGGGCATCGTCGAGGACCGCAGCGTCGAGGAGGAGCGCGACCTCGCCCGGATGCAGATCGGCGCGCTGATGGACACCGCCGGCGTCGGCATCGCCACCTTCCAGGAGTCGTCGGGCTGGGTCCGTGAGCCGCTGCCGGCGAGCGGCGGGGCGTCGAGCGCGAGCCTGCACCACATCGGCCGCGAGATCGTCCTGGCCGAGTCGCTGCCGGCGTTCGAACGCCTGCAGCGGGCGGTGAGGCAGACGCGGCGCATCGAGGTGCGCTACGGCGTGCAGCACCCGGAGCTCGGCCAGCGCTGGCTGCTCACCCGCGTCGAGCCGGCGACGCTGGCATCGGGCCGGCGCACGGCCTCGGTCGTCACCCTCGACATCACCGACCAGCGCCAGAGCCAGCGCCAGAGCGAGCAGCTGTTGCGCGAGATGACGACCATCCTCGAGAGCGCGACCGCCGGCATCGCCTACCTGCGCGGCGGCGTGCTGGTGCGCTGCAACCGACGCTTCGAGACGATGCTGGGGCTGGGCCCGAACGGCGTCGCCGGGATCGGCCTGGCCGAGATGCTGGCGGCCCACCCGAACGCGGAGCAGGTGACGGCGGAGATCCGCGCCGCGCTCGACATCGACACGCTGTACGAGATCGAGTTCCCGGTCGAGGGCCGTGAGCGCCGCTGGTACTCGCTGTCGGTGCGCCGCGCCGACCGTGCCGACGAGGCGATCGCCGTCCTCGCCGACGTCACGCGCATGAAGCTGCAGCAGCTCGAGCTCGAGACGCTGGCGCGCGACCGCGAGCTGATGGCCGATCGCACCCGCGCCATCCTCGATTCGGTGCTGGTGGGCATCGTCACCGTCGGCGCGGGCGGCATCGAGTGGATGAACCGCTCGGCCCGGCGCATGTTCGCCGGCGACCTGTCCGACTTCATCGACCAGCCGATGTCGGTGGTCGCGACCGACGAGCCCGGGCACCCGTTCCAGCGGACGCACTACCTCGACGAGCTGGTCGAGGGCCAGGCGGAGAGCTTCGAGTGCCGCGTCCGTGGCCGCGACGGGCGGGTGTTCTGGATCGTGGGCAACGCCGTCGCGACCGGCCGCAGTGCCAGCGGTCGGCAACTGACCTATGCGCTGCTCGACATCGAGCGCCGCCGCCAGGCCGAAGCCGCGGCACTGAAGGCAGAGACGGCGCTGCGCGAATTGACGCAGGCGCGACTCGAAGGCGAGATCGCGCACCGCGAGATGCTGGTCAAGGAAGTGCACCACAGGATCAAGAACAACCTGCAGGGCGTCGCTGGCCTGCTGCAGCAGATAGGGGTTCGCAAGCCGGAGGTCTCGGCCGCGATCGACG
>CAXSEJ010000117.1:0-8150 GCA_964236395.1 uncultured Rhizobacter sp. | reverse complement strand
TGGCCATCCAGTACACGATCGAGCTGCGCAAGATGCTCAACGACGTGCCGGTGCAAGAAGGCGTGCGCGAGTTCTTGTTCCAGGTCTGGGCCGACGTGCTCGCCACTACAGCCGTCAAGGCCGGGGCCGACATGGACGCCACCAAGGACATGAAGCGCGCCGCGGCCGACCTCATCTGGTCGGCCAGTGCCAAGGTCTCGCGCGCCGAACGCGCCGAAGTGATCCGCCGCCTGCCGCCCTTGCTGAAGACGCTGCGCGATGGCATGGACGACGCCGGCATTCCGCTGCCCAAGCAGGACGAGCACATCCAGCGCCTCAACAACTCGCTCGCCGCCGCGTTCACGGCCAAGGCCGCCGCCATTTCTCATGAGCGGCTCGAGGAGCTGATGGGCCGGCTCGAAACGCTCGAGGAGCTGTTGCCCGAGGCGCAAGACGTCGAAATCGACGAGTCGCTCGTCATGGACCTGTCGGGCCACGAGAGCTCCGAGCTCGAGGTGGTGGGCGAGGGCGGCTCCATGCCAACGCCGGCGATGCTGTCGTGGGCGCGTGAGCTGCAGGTGGGCAGCTGGTACATGCTCGACTACCGCAACCGCAACGAGGCCATGCAGCTCGCCTGGCAGGGCATGCGCCGCCAGCTCACGCTGTTCGTGTCGCCGCAGAGCCGCGGCGTGCTGTTCCAGCAGCACCGACTGGCGGCGTTCCTGCAGGCTGGCCTGCTCGTGCCGGCGCAGGAAGAAGCGCTGACGGTGCGCGCCACCCGCAGCGCCATGGCCAAGCTCGACGGCGACCCCAGTCGCCTGCTCGCCTGAGGGCCCCTGCCGCGGTCAGTGGATGAGGCGATCTTCCTCGTCGACGAAGAGCTCGTCGAGGATCAGCGCGTCGGGCTCTTCGCCCAGGCTCCAGAAGACCATCAGCACGATGATCTTCAGGTCTTCGAGATCGAGCGGCCCGCCGGGAATGGCGCTGGCCCGGTCGATCACCATCTCGCGCATGGGCGGCGGCAGGACGCCGGCCGATTCCAGGAACGCGATGAAGCCGATCGACTGCTCGCCGAGATGCTCCTGTTCCACGGGCGCGTAGACGCGAATGCTCGTGAGCTGCTGCTCGCCGACCCGGGCCTGGGCGACGGCGGCGACACCGTCGAGCCACGACAGCGCGTCCTCGATTTCCTCGGACTCGAACCCGACCGACGTGAGCTTTCGCGTCAGCTGGGCGTGGGCCGGGCAGGCGTCGGGACGCCAGTAGTTCTCGTACAGATAGACCAGCACATCGAACATGAAAATGACTATACCGCAGCCCTTCCGGGCGACATCCGAGCGCGGATGAACGGCGGCTGCCCAGCCCGCCTCAGGCGCGGTCGAAGCGCTGGAAGGCTTGGCCGGGCAGCCGGCTGACGCGGCCCTGCAGTTCGAGATCGAGCAGCCGGACCGAGAGCACGGCGGCGCTCTCGCCGGTGCGGGCGATGAGCTCGTCGAGCGTCATCGGATCGAAGCCGAGCGCCTCGAGCAACGGGTCCTCGCGCGACTCCGGGACCGGCGACGCTTCGACTTCCGACACCACGGCCTCGGCGGGCGTCGCGACGGGTCTGAGCGCACCGAGCTCCTCGACGATGTCGGCCGCGCCGTCGACGAGTTTGGCGCCCTGCTTGATGAGCGCGTGGCAACCGCGCGATTGCGGCGAGTGGATCGAGCCGGGAATCGCGAACACGTCGCGCCCGGCCTCGGCGGCGAGCCGCGCCGTGATGAGCGAGCCCGAGCGCACGGCGGCCTCGACGACCAGCGTGCCGCGCGCGAGGCCGGCGATGAGCCGGTTGCGGATCGGGAAGTGTTCCGCCAGCGCTGGCGTTCCGATCGCGAACTCGCTCACCAGCACGCCCCGCTCGGCGATGCGGCCGGCGAGCGCTCGATGGCGCGCCGGGTAGACGACGTCGAGGCCGGTGCCGACGACCCCGATGGTGCCTCCAGCGCCTTCGAGCGCGCCCTCGTGCGCCGCTCCGTCGATGCCGAGGGCGAGCCCGGAGACGACGGTCCAGCCCGCATGGCTGAGGTGCGCGGCGAAAGCGCGCGCGTTCTCGAGGCCCTGTGGCGTCGGATTGCGGCTGCCGACGACGGCGACCTGCGGCTGCTGCAGCATCTCGACGCGGCCGCGCACATAGAGCAGCAAAGGCGGGTCGGGCGACTCGAGCAACGGCTGCGGGAAGCGGGGGTCGCCGAGGGCGACGACATCGCGCGTCTCGCCCGCCGCCGGGCCGTCGCCGAGCCAGCGCAGCGCCGCGGCCAGTCGTGCGTCGAACTCAGGCGGCACCTGGGCGAGAGCGGCGGCGGTCAACGCCGGCACGACTGCCTTTCGGGCCTCGGTCGAGGCACTCAGCACCGCTTCGGGCGAGCCGAATCGGGCGAGCAGGGCGCGCGCCGTTCCTCGACCGACGCCCGGTGTCTGGAGCAGCCGCAGCCAGGCGGCGAATTCTTCGCGATCCATCATGGCGCAGCCGGTCCGCCGCGCCGGAGCCGGGCCCTTACGGCTGGGTGAAGCGGTCGCCGGCCGACACCGGCTCCTTCACCGAGAGGATCAGCGCGTACGACATGCGTTCGAAGACGCGGAACACGAACAGGACGCCGTGCCGTTCGTCGGGCAGTTTCAGGCGCTCCCGGCCTTTCACCGTCGGGTCGACGACGACCTTGCCGTCGCGGAACAAGGCCAGCACGTGGCCGCGTTCCACACCGTCGTTGGCGCCGCGGTTGAGTGCCACGATCTGGTTCTGGCCGGCGGTGAGACCGTCGCCGTAGATGGACACGATCTGGCCCGACATCGGCCCGGCCGGCGGGTGCGGTGCGTAATTCGAATATTCGCGCGACGGCACCGGCGAGAGCCGGTCGCCGATGCCGGCTTCCTGGCGGATGCTGGTCACGGTGAACGTCGCCGGCACGATCTCGGCCTTGCCTTCGGCATTCGTGCGCGTTTCGCCCTGCACGGCGTACTCGGAGGCGCCGACATAGGTGGCCTCGTAGCCGAGGATCTCCTTGGTCGTCGGGTCGCGCAGCGGGCGCGGCTCGCGGAAGATGCGGTACTCGCGCTCCTGGCCGAGGTCGCCGCGCACGTAAGCGGTGTCGCCTCGGCTCAGCAGCACGCGGCCTTCCTGGGCGGCGACGATGCGCGGCGCGGCGGCGAGCTGGTTGGTCTCGAAGATCACCGCTTCGTTGAGGAAGGGCTCGATCAGGTTGAAGGGGATCGAGGCGATGCCGTCGAGCGCCACGTCGCGCGCCCTGACGCGCGGCGAGAGCTTGTTGTTGCTGGCGATGTCGCCGATGGGCTGGCCCATGCGCAGGCGCGCCCGGCCGTTCGACTTGTCGAGAAACAGCACCTGACCCGGATAGATGAGGTGCGGATTTCTCACCTGCTCGAGGTTCATGCCCCACAGCTCGGGCCAGCGCCACGGGCTCACGAGGTAGAGCTTCGAGATGTCCCAGAGCGTGTCGCGCGGCTTGACCGTGTAGATGTCGGGCGCTGTCGGCAGGATCTGGTTCAGCGGCACGCCGGCTTCGGCAGTGCGCTGCGCCGTGCTGCGCTGCTCGGCGGTGATCGGGAAGTTGGGTGCTGCGGCGAAGGCGGCCGTCGGGGCCAGGGCGGCAAGGGCGGCAATGGCGGCCAGGGAGTTGAAGCACGCCGCGGCGACAGGCCGGAGGGCGGAGGATGCAACGGGGGTTCGACGGCTCATGCAGCAGGTTCTCGTGGAGCGCGAGCCGACAGCTCGCATGAACAGTTCGACGGGGTTCGAGAAAGGTCTTTTCAACCTTGTCGAGGTTCGGGCGAAAATCTCGTTCTGTCGCGCAGATTTTGCCCATAAAGCATTGATATCGCAACGAAACTGCGCCATCTGCAAGCCCGTGCGTGAGACCTTTCTCACCCCTTTGCGTTGTGCCGCATCCACATTCGTCCGGTGCTGAATCCATTAGTCACAAATGACCACGCTCAGCATCCTTCGCTACCCCGATCCCCGCCTGCACACCGTCGCACGCCCGGTCGACGCGGTCGACGATCGCATTCGCCGCCTCGTCGCCGACATGCTCGAGACGATGTACGCGTCCGACGGTGTCGGCCTCGCCGCGACGCAGGTCGACGTGCACGAGCGGGTGATCGTCATGGACACCTCGGAGGATCGCCACGAGCCGCGCGTGCTCATCAACCCGGAGCTCGTGAGCAGGAGCGAGGAGATGACGCTGGTCGACGAGGGCTGCCTGTCGGTGCCCGAGATCTACGACCGGGTGTCGCGCCACGAGCGGGTGCGTGTGCGCGCGCTCGACGGCGACGGTGAGGTGCAGGAGTGGGACGCCACGGGCCTGCTTGCCATCTGCGTGCAGCACGAGATGGATCACCTGCTCGGCAAGGTGTTCGTCGACTACCTCAGTCCGCTCAAGCGCGACCGCATCCGCACTCGCATGCTGAAGCGAACGCGCGAAGACGCTCGCCCCTGAGCGATGGCGCCACCGCGCTCGGGCCGGCGCTGATGCGGATCGCGTTCGCGGGCACGCCCGACTTCGCCCGCGTCGCCCTGGCGAAGCTGCATGCGGCCGGGCACGAGGTCGCGCTCGTCATGTGCCAGCCCGATCGGCCCGCGGGGCGCGGACTCAAGGTGGCGCCGGCGCCCGTGAAGGCCTTCGCCGACGCACACGGCCTGGTCGTGACCCAGCCACGCGGCCTTCGCCTCGACGGCCGCTTCGCCGCCGATGCTGAAGCGGCCCGTGCGGCCGTCGCCGCCGCGGCGCCGGAAGCCATCGTCGTCGCCGCCTTCGGCCTCATCCTGCCGCCGTGGCTGCTGGCCTTGCCGCGCCACGGCTGCCTGAACATCCATGCCTCGCTGCTGCCGCGCTGGCGCGGTGCGGCCCCGGTGCAACGTGCCATCGAAGCCGGCGACGACGCCACCGGCGTCACGCTCATGCAGATGGACGAGGGCCTCGACACCGGCGCCATGCTGCAGTGCCAGGAGACCGCGATCGGTGCCGACGACACCGCGGCGACGCTGATGGCGCGCCTCGCCGAACTGGGTGCCGACCTGGTCGTGCGGGCGCTCGCCGGCCTGGCGCATGCGCCGCTCGCCGGCCGCGCCCAGCCCGCGTCCGGCGTCACCCATGCGCGCAAGATCGAGAAGAGCGAGGCGGCCATCGACTGGCGCGACAGCGCGGCCACGATCGAGCGTCGCCTGCGCGCCTTCGATCCGTTCCCGGGCGCGCGCGGCACGCTCGACGGCGAGGCGATCACGTGCTGGCGTGGCCGCGTGCGGCCGCATCGCCCCAGCGTGCCGGGCCAGGTGCTCGGCGTCGACGGCGCGCTCACGGTCGCTTGCGGCGAGGGCAGCCTCGAGGTGATCGAGCTGCAACGGGCGGGCGGCCGCCGCCTGCCGGCCGCGGAGTTCCTGCGCGGCCGCGCGCCGCGCGTCGGTGCGGTCTTCGCGGCCCTTGCGCCGGCCGGCGTTTGAACCCGCCGCCCGATGCGCGCTCAAGTCGGCGCTGGCCGGCGCCGATAAGAGGGCATGCGCCGCATCGCCCTCCTCGTCGCCGCCATCGTCGCGGTGGTCCCGATCGCCGGCTGCGAGATGCTCGGCATCGAGTCGCCAGAGAAGGTCTGGGCCGCACGCGACGCCGACGGCAAGGCCATCGGCGGCGCCTGCCGCCACGCCGGCCGGGCCATCGAAGACTGCTTCTCGATCTACAAGAAGGCCGACCGCTCCGCGGTCTTCGCCGGCTGGCGCGACATGAACGACTACATGCGCGAGAACAAGATCGAGCCCGTGCCGCCGCAGCTCGCGGCGCAGGCGAAGCCGGCGACCGAGCCGCGCTAGCTTCGAGCGAGAGCGCGCAGCGGGCCGGGCCGACACCGGCCCTGGACGGCCGGGGCGTGGCGAGGGCGAACCGTAAAATGCGCCGCTCATCGCCTTCGCCTCATGAACGTCACCCGATTCAACGATCTCGCCGCCTCCGGCGCCCTGGCCGGCCGCCGCGTCTTCGTCCGTGCCGACCTGAACGTGCCGCAGGACGACGCCGGCCGCATCACCGAAGACACGCGCATCCGCGCCTCGCTGCCGTGTCTGCGCGCCGCGCTCGATGCCGGCGCCGCGGTGATGGTCACCTCGCACCTGGGTCGGCCGAGCGAAGGCCAGCCGAAGCCGGCTGACAGCCTCGCGCCGGTGGCCTTGCGCCTCGCCGAGCTGCTCGGCCGCCCGGTGCCGCTGCGCACCGGCTGGGTCGACGGCGTGGAGGTGGCTCCCGGCGATCTGGTGGTGCTCGAGAACTGCCGCCTGAACCCCGGCGAAAAGAAGAACGACCCGGCCCTGGCGCGCAAGATGGCGGCGCTCTGCGACGTGTTCGTGAACGACGCGTTCGGCACCGCGCACCGTGCCGAAGCCTCGACCTACGGCATCGCCGAGTTCGCGCCCGTGGCCTGTGCCGGGCCGCTGCTTGCGGCGGAGATCGACGCCCTGACCCGCGCCCTGGCCGCGCCGAAGCGGCCGCTGGTGGCCATCGTCGCCGGCAGCAAGGTCTCGACCAAGCTGGCCATCCTGCAGAGCCTGGCGAGCAAGGTCGACCGGCTGATCGTCGGCGGCGGCATCGCCAACACCTTCCTTCTCGCCGCCGGTGCGCCGATCGGCAAGAGCCTGGCCGAACCGGCGCTGGTCGGCGAGGCCCGCGCCGTCATCGACGCCATGCGGGCGCGCGGCGCAGAGGTGCCGATCCCGACCGACGTGGTCACGGCCACCGCGTTCAAGGCCGATGCCGCCGCGACCGTCAAGCCGGTGGCCGACGTCGGCGCCGACGACCTGATCCTCGACATCGGCCCGCGCACCGCCGAAGCTTTTGCCGAGGTGCTGAAGTCGGCCGGCACCATCGTCTGGAACGGGCCGGTCGGCGTGTTCGAGTTCGACGCGTTCGCGAACGGCACGAAGACGCTGGCGCTCGCGATCGCGGCATCGCCCGCGTTCAGCATCGCCGGCGGCGGCGACACGCTGGCGGCCATCGCCAAGTACGGCATCGAGGCGGACATCGACTACATCTCCACCGGCGGCGGCGCCTTCCTCGAGGTGCTCGAAGGCAAGACGCTGCCGGCGATCGAAATTCTCGAGCGACGCCACCGCGAAAGCGCCGAATGAACCAATCGCCCGGCGCACGCGCCACCAAGATCGTCGCCACGCTCGGGCCGGCGTCGAGCTCGGCCGAGGTGCTGGAACGGATGATCCGCGCCGGCGTCGACGTCGTGCGGCTCAACTTCTCGCACGGCACGGCGCAGGATCACATCGACCGGGCGACGCTGGTGCGCGAGGTGGCGAAGAAGGTCGGCAAGGAGGTCGCGATCATGGCCGACCTGCAGGGGCCGAAGATCCGCGTCGGCAAGATCGAGGGCGGCAAGACGATGCTGGTGGCCGGCGAGCCGCTCGTGCTCGATGCCGCCTGGACCGAGCTCGGCACCAATGGCCGCGTCGGCCTCGACTACAAGGAGCTGCCTCGCGACGTGCGTCCGGGCGACACGCTGCTGCTCAACGACGGCCTGCTGCGCCTCGTCGTCGACTCGGTGCGCGGCGAGGAAGTGCGCACCACCGTCGTCGTCGGCGGCGAGTTGTCGAACAACAAGGGCATCAACAAGGCGGGCGGCGGGCTCACCGCGCCGGCGTTGACTGCCAAGGACATGGACGACATCCGCACGGCGATGTCGTTCCAGTGCGAGTACCTCGCGGTGAGCTTTCCGAAAAGCGCCACCGACATGGAGATGGCGCGCCAGCTCGCCAACGTGGCCGGCGAGAAGTGGAAGCACAAGCCGCAGCTCATCGCCAAGATCGAGCGCAGCGAGGCGATCCCGGCGCTCGAATCGATCCTGAAGGCGAGCGACGGCATCATGGTCGCGCGCGGCGACCTCGCCGTCGAGGTCGGCAACGCGGCGGTGCCGGCGCTGCAGAAACGCATGATCAAGATGGCACGCGAGATGGACCGCGTGACCATCACGGCGACGCAGATGATGGAGTCGATGATCGTCAACCCGGTGCCGACGCGGGCCGAGGTGAGCGACGTGGCCAACGCCGTGCTGGACGGCACCGACGCCGTGATGCTCAGCGCCGAGACGGCGGCCGGCCGCTACCCGGTGGAGACGGTCGAGATGATGGCCTC
>CAXSEJ010000116.1:6613-8175 GCA_964236395.1 uncultured Rhizobacter sp. | reverse complement strand
CTCGTGCCCTTCGGCGAGTTCATCCCGTTCGGCTTCAAGTAGTTCACGCGGCTGATGAACATCCCGCTCGGCGACTTCAACCGCGGGCCGCTCACCGCGCCGTCGTTCGCCTTCGCCGGCGAGCGGGTGGCGCCCAACATCTGCTACGAGGACCTGTTCGGCGAGGACCTCGCGGCGCGCTTCGTGCCCGAGGCGGTGGCACCGACCATCCTGGCCAACATCAGCAACATCGGCTGGTTCGGGCAGACGATCGCGGTGCCGCAGCACCTGAACATCTCGCGCCTGCGCAGCCTCGAGCTGCAGCGGCCGATGCTGCGCGCCACCAACACCGGCGCCACGGCGGTGATCGACCACCGCGGCGTGGTCACGGCGTCGCTGCCACCGTTCAGGCGCGGCCTCCTCGACGCGCGCGTCGAAGGCCGCGACGGCCTGACGCCGTTCGCGCAGTGGGCCGGCCGCTTCGGCCTCTGGCCGCTGTGGGCGCTCGGCCTCGGCGTGCTGCTGGCCTTGCGTGGCCGGGCCGGACGGCCGAAGGCGCCGCGCGATGCGCGACGACCTCCCTAAAATCGACGCGTGCTCACGTTCCAGCAAGTCATCCTGCGCCTGCAGTCGTACTGGTCCGGGCACGGCTGCGCGCTGCTCCAGCCCTACGACATGGAGGTCGGCGCCGGCACCAGCCACACCGCCACCTTCCTGCGTGCGCTCGGCCCCGAGCCGTGGAAGGCGGCCTACGTGCAGCCGAGCCGGCGGCCGAAGGACGGCCGTTACGGCGACAACCCGAACCGCCTGCAGCACTATTACCAGTACCAGGTGGTGCTCAAGCCGGCGCCGGCCGACATCCTCGACCTCTACCTGGGCTCGCTCGCCGCGCTCGGCCTCGACCTGCAGAGCAACGACATCCGCTTCGTCGAAGACGACTGGGAGAACCCGACGCTCGGCGCCTGGGGCCTCGGCTGGGAGGTCTGGCTGAACGGCATGGAGGTGACGCAGTTCACCTACTTCCAGCAGGTCGGCGGCATCGACTGCAAGCCGATCACCGGCGAGATCACCTACGGGCTCGAGCGCCTGGCGATGTACCTGCAGGGCGTCGAGAGCCTGTTCGACCTGGTCTGGACCGAGGGCCTGACGTATCGCGACGTCTACCACCAGAACGAGGTCGAGCAGAGCGCCTACAACTTCGAGCACAGCGACGTCGACTTTTTGCTCGCGGCCTTCGCGGCCCACGAGCGCCAGGCCAAGGCGCTGATGGCGGCCGAGCTCGCCCTGCCGGCCTACGAGCAGGTGCTGAAGGCGGCGCACAGCTTCAACCTGCTCGACGCTCGCGGTGCCATCAGCGTGACCGAGCGGGCCGGCTTCATCGGCCGCATCCGGGTGCTGGCGCGCAGCGTCGCGCAGAGCTACCTCGACAGCCGCGCCCGGCTCGGCTTTCCGATGGCGCCGAAGGCGTGGGCCGACGAGGTCGCCGCGCAGATGGCCTTGAAGAAGCTCGCGGGTCAAGTGAAGCAGCCAAACTGATGGTGACGCTTTCGTCGCGTCCTGCGCCAGTGTCGAGGCCCCTGCTC
>CAXSEJ010000116.1:0-6603 GCA_964236395.1 uncultured Rhizobacter sp. | reverse complement strand
GAACTGTTCGTCGAGGAACTGCCGCCGAAGACGCTGAAGACGCTGGGCGCCGCCTTCGCCGACGGCCTGGTCGCGGCGCTGCGCAGCGAAGGCCTGGTCGCCGAGGCGGCCGTCCTCACGCCGTTCGCCACGCCGCGCCGGCTCGCGGTGCGCATCGACGCGGTCGCGGCGCAGGCGGCCGACAGCGCCGTGTCGCTGAAGCTGATGCCGGTGAGCGTCGGCCTCGACGCCGCGGGCGATGCCACGCCGGCGCTGGCCAAAAAGCTCGCCGCGCTCGGCGCCGACGCCTCGGTGCTGGCCTCGCTGCAGCGCCGCCTCGACGGCAAGAGCGAGACGCTGTTCCTCGACCGCGTCGCCGCCGGCGTGAGCCTGGCCGAGGGCCTGCAACGCGCCCTCGACCGCACCCTGGCCCAGCTGCCGATCGCCAGGCTCATGCAGTACCAGCTCAGCGACGGCTGGACCAGCGTGAGCTTCGTGCGGCCGGCGCACGGCCTCGTTGCGCTGCACGGCAGCGAGGTCGTGCCGGTGCGTGCGCTCGGCCTCGAGGCGGGGCGGACGACGCGCGGGCATCGCTTCGAGGCAAGGCGAACGCCGATCGACGTCGCCTCGGCCGAGAGCTACGAGGAGCAGCTCGCGACCGACGGCGCGGTCGTCGCCAGCTACGAGGCACGCCGCGCCGACATCGTGCGGCAGCTGCACGCCGCCGGCGAGGCGGCCGGCCTGGTCGCCATCGACGACGACGCGCTGCTCGACGAGGTGACCGCGCTCGTCGAGCGCCCGAACGTGCTCGCCTGCCGGTTCGACGCCGCCTTCCTCGCCGTGCCGCCCGAGTGCCTGGTGCTCACCATGAAGGCGAACCAGAAGTACTTCCCGCTGCTCGACGACGGCGGCCGGCTGACGAACCGCTTCCTCGTCGTCAGCAACCTCACGCCGGCCGACCCGTCGCGCGTGATCGAGGGCAACGAGCGCGTCGTCCGGCCCCGGCTCGCCGATGCCCGCTTCTTCTTCGACCAGGACAGGAAGCGCACCCTGGCGTCGCGCGTGGCGGCGCTCGACAAGGTGGTCTACCACGGCGCCCTCGGCAGCCAGGGCGCGCGGGTCGAGCGCGTGCGCCGGCTCGCCCGCTGGGTCGCCGAGCGCATCGGCGCCGACGTCGTGCAGGCCGACCGCGCCGCGTGGCTGGCCAAGGCCGACCTGTCGACCGACATGGTCGGCGAGTTCCCCGAGCTGCAGGGGATCATGGGCGGCTACTACGCCGCGCACGACGGCGAGGCCGACGACGTGGTGGCGGCGATCCGCGGCCAGTACCTGCACCGGCGCAGCGAAGGCGCGGGCGCGCTCAACCTCGTCGGCGAGGCGCTGCTCATCGCCGACCGGGCCGAGACGCTGGTCGGCATCTGGAGCACCGGCGGACGGCCGACGGGCGACAAGGACCCGTACGCCCTGCGCCGGCACGCGCTCACGTTGATCGCCTCGTTCGCGGCAGTGCTCGGGCAGGCCGGCACGCCGGAGCTCTTCATCGGCGAGCTGCTGCGCGAAGCCGCGGCCGGCTTCGCCACGCCGGTGCCTGCCGCCGTGCCGGCCGAGGTCGAGGCCTTCATCTACGAGCGCTACGTCCACCAGCTCGCGGCCCAGTTCGACGGGCGCGCCGTCGACGCCGTCATCGCGCTGAGGCCGCCGCTGCACGAGGTCGTCCAGCGCGTCCACGCCGTCACCGACTTCCTGCAGCTGCCCGAGGCCGCCGCCCTGGCCGCGGCCAACAAGCGCGTCGGCAACATCCTCAAGAAGAGCGGCGACGCGATCCGGGCCGAGATCGATCCCGCGCTGCTCCACGAACCCGCGGAGCGGGCGCTCGCCGCGGCGCTCGGCGCGATCGGCGACGAGGCCGGGGCCGCCTTCGCCGCCGGCCGCTACGCCGACTCGCTGCGGCTGCTCGCAGCGCTCGAGCTG
Organism: uncultured Rhizobacter sp.; assembly: GCA_964236395.1. Classification (GTDB taxonomy): domain Bacteria; phylum Pseudomonadota; class Gammaproteobacteria; order Burkholderiales; family Burkholderiaceae_C; genus Schlegelella_A. Next base: position 4,653 of record CAXSEJ010000116.1, on the reverse strand, counting down.
CCGGTCGACGCCTTCTTCGACGACGTCATGGTCAACGCCGAATCGGCGCCGCTGCGGGCCAACCGCCTGGCCCTGCTCAGCCGCCTGCGCGCGACCATGAACCGCGTCGCCGACCTGTCCCGGCTGGCCAGCTGAGCGTGGCCATGAAGCTCGTCATCCTCGACCGCGACGGCACGATCAACGAGGACCGCGACGACTTCGTCAAGTCGACCGACGAGTGGGTGCCGGTGCCGGGCGCGCTCGAGGCGATCGCGCGGCTCAACCACGCCGGCTGGCACACGGTGATCGCGACCAACCAGTCGGGCCTGGCGCGTGGCCTGTTCGACATGGCGGCGCTGAACGCCATCCACATGCGCATGAACCGCGAGCTGGCGGCCTTCGGCGGCCGCATCGACGCGGTGTTCTTCTGCCCGCACGGGCCGGACGACGGCTGCACCTGCAGGAAGCCGCTGCCGGGCCTCTTCACCATGATCGGCGAGCGCTACGGTCTCGAGCTGCGCCAGACCCATGCCGTCGGCGACTCGTTGCGCGACCTGCAGGCCGCCGCGGCGGCGGGTTGCGTGCCGCATCTGGTGCGCACCGGCAAGGGCGCCGCGCTCGACGACGCGGCCGTCGCCGGCATCGTCAACGCCGTGCCGGGGACCCGCTGGCATGCCGACCTGGCCGCGTTTGCCCAGGACCTCCTGCTCGGCGAGCGGATCGAGCGGGGGCTGGCGCCGGAGTCCGACTCCGTGTCGGGGAAGCTGCGCTGATGGCACGCGCCCTGGCTGTCCTGCGCTCGACGCTCTTCGCGCTGTTCCTGGTCATCACGGTGGCGCCCTGGGCGATGGTCGGGCTCGTCTATTCCATCTTCGTGCGCGGCGAGCGCCTGTACTGGGTCTTCGCCGGCTGGCTCTCGCTCTCGATCCGGGCGGCGCGCTTCATCTGCGGCGTGCAGTGGCGGCTGCATGGCCGCGAGAACCTGCCCGATTCGCCGGTCGTCCTTTGCCCGAAGCACCAGTCGACGTGGGAGACCTTCGCCTTCCCGATGCTGATGCCGCGGCCGCTCTGCTACGTGTTCAAGCGCGAGCTGCTCTACATCCCGTTCTTCGGCTGGGCCATGGCGCGCATGGACCTCATCCACATCGACCGCAGCAGGCGCACCGAGGCGTGGAGCAAGGTGGCCGAACAGGGCCGGCGCTACATGGCGCAGGGCAACTGGGTGATCATGTTTCCGGAGGGCACGCGCGCGGCGCGTGGCGGCAAGGGCACGTACAAGGTCGGCGGCACCCGGCTGGCCATCGACACCGGCCACCCGGTGGTGCCGATCGCCGTGACCTCGGCGCGCTGCTGGCCGCGCAAGAGCTTCGTCCTGACGCCGGGCGTGATCGACGTCTCCATCGGCAAGCCGATCCCGTCGACCGGCCGCAAGGCCGACGAGTTGATGGCCGAGGTCGAGGCCTGGATCGAGGCCGAGATGCGCCGGCTCGACCCCGCCGCGTACGGGAGCGCCGAGCGGTGATCCCCGGCCTGCGCCGGCGCATCGTCGACGCCTTGCAGCGCAGCCTGTTCGACGCCGCCGCGCCCGCCGGGCCGCCGACGCTCGCCGTCGTGCAGGCCCCCAGCCCCCGGCACGACCCGCTGCGGCGCAGCGTTCGTGTCGGCACGCAGCGCATCGACTTCCGGCTTCGCCGCTCGCGCCGGCGCTCGATCGGCTTCGTCGTCGGCGCCGAGGGCCTGGTGGTCAGCGCGCCGAAATGGGTCGGCGTGCGCGAGATCGACGCGGCGGTGCAGGAGAAGGGCCACTGGATCACGGCCAAGCTCGCCGAGCAGCGCGAGCTGCAAGCCCGGCGCCAGGCCGCGCGCATGGTCTGGGCCGACGGCGCGGTGATCGAGCACCTGGGTGCGCCGCTCGTCCTCCGGCTCGTCGTCGCCGTGGACGGCACCGTGCTCGACGCGGCGACGGCACCGCGCACGCTGCACGTCGGCCTGCCGGTCGGCGCCGACGAAGCGCGTGTGCGCGACATCGTGCAGAGCTGGCTGCAGCGCGAAGCGCGCCGCGTGTTCGAGGAGCGGGCGGCCGTGTTCGCCGAGCGGCTCGGCGTGCGCGTGACGCGGCTCTCGCTCTCGTCGGCGCAGACGCGCTGGGGCAGCGCGAGCGCCAGCGGCGCGATCCGCCTCAACTGGCGCCTGATCCACTTCCCCTTGGCGACGATCGATTACGTCGTCGTCCACGAGCTGTCTCATCTGCGCGAGATGAACCACGGGCCGCGCTTCTGGGCGACGGTGCAGTCGGTGCTGCCCGACTACGAGCGGCAAAGGCGGCGTCTGCGCGAGGCCGGGCGAACCGGCGGCTAGCGCCCGCTGGCGCCCGCTGGCGCGCACTAGCGCCCGCTGGCGCCGCTCAGGCGCTCGCGAACCGGATGGCGCCGTCGGCGCCGATCAGCCTCACCAGCTTTCCACGCAGCCACAGCGCATGGCAGTGGGCGAGCGATTCGCCCATCGCGAAGGTCATCTGGTGCAGGTCGAGCGGCCGCTTGAAGAGCACCGGCACGAGGTCGAAGGCGCTTTGCGGCGCTTCGGCGCAGGCCGCGAGCACCTCGGCGAAGCGCTCGGCGTGGTGCGCCTGCAGCTGGCCGATGCGCGTGTGCAGGCCCTTGAACGGCAGGCCGTGCGAAGGCAGCACTAGGGCGCCGGCGTCGACGGTGCGCATGCGCTCGATCGAATCGAGGTAGAGCGTCAGCGGGTCGGCCTCGGGCTCGATGTCGATGACGCTCACGTTGGTGGAGATGCGCGGCAGCACCATGTCGCCGCTGATCAGCACGCCGGCCGCCGCCGAGTGGAAGGCCATGTGCTCGGGCGCGTGGCCGTAGCCGACGTGGCAGGTCCAGTCGGCTCGGCCGGCGCCGCTGCCGATGGCGACGCGGCCGCCGTCGAGCAGGCGGCGAAAGGTGGCGGGCAGGGCGGGGACCAGGTCGCGGTAATAGTTGGTTCGCGCCCCGACCTGCGACACGGCGTCGTTGTCGACCATGCCGTGCGTGGCCATGAAGGCGGCCGAGAGCGGCCCGCCGAAGCCGGCGTTGGCGCTGCTCGCGACCTGCGCCAGGTGGTAGTCGGTGGCGCTGATCCAGAGGCGCACCTTCCAGCGCTCGCACAGCCAGTGGGCCAGGCCGATGTGGTCGGGGTGCATGTGGGTGACGACGACGCGGAGCACCGGCAGGCCCTCGAGTGCGGTGGCGAACACCTGCGCCCAGGCGGCGCGCGTGGCGTCGTTGTCGATGCCGCAGTCGACGATCGTCCAGCCCTGGCGCGTGGCCGAGCCGCCTTCGCCCGGCAGCTCGTCGCGCAGCAGCCAGAGGTTGACGTGGTTGAGCGCGAACGGCAGCTGCATCCGCACCCACTTGATGCCGGGTGCCACGTCGAACGCCTCGCCGAGCGCCGGCGCGGTCGTGCCGAGGCAATAGTCGAGCTGGTCTTCGAGAGCGTTCATGCGCTTGCCCCTTACACTTTCCGCACTTTACGTAAACGTCAACTCGAGTGTAGTTCGCGATGCCCAAGGCCCCGGTCGCCCACGCGACGCCTACGAACTCTGCCCATGCGACGCCGTCGTACTCGATTGGCGAGCTCGCCCGAGAGTTCGGCATCACCACGCGTGCCATCCGCTTCTACGAAGACTGCGGCCTGATCGCGCCGGAGCGCGCCGGCCGCACCCGCGTCTACACCGGCCGCGACCGGGCCCGCCTCACGCTCACCTTGCGCGGCAAGCGCCTGGGGCTCAGGCTGGCCGAGGTGAAGGAGCTGGTCGACATGTACGAGAACCATGGCAACAGCGGCCAGGGCGACAGCGAGCCGCAGCTGCGCCGCTTCCTGGAGGTGCTGGCGCGCCACCGGGCCCAGCTCGAGGAGCGTCTTGCCGAACTGAGCAGCACGCTCGACGAGGTGCGGGCGCAGCAGACCGCCGCCCGGCGCCTGCTGAAGGCCCGGGCCGGGTCATGAGCCAGGCGCCGGCGTTTCCGGCCGCGCTCACCGACACGCGGGCCTTCGCCATCGCCCGCGCGATGCTCGACGGCTTCGATCGCCACTACGGCCTGTTCCGCCAGGCCAGCGCCGGGGCCAAGGCGCGCTTCGAAGAGGCCGACTGGCACGGCCAGCAGCGGGCCCAGGCGCTGCGCATCGAGTACTACGACACCCGCGTCGCCGAAGCGACCGAGCGGCTGCAGAAGGAATTCGAGGTGGCCACGCTGCCGATGGAGGTGTGGCAGCAGGTCAAGCTGCACTACATCGGCCTGCTGATCGACCACTACCAGCCCGAGCTGGCCGAGACCTTCTTCAACTCGGTGACGACCAAGATCCTGCACCGCAGCTACTTCCACAACGACTTCATCTTCGTGCGCTCGGCGGTCTCGACCGACCACCTCGAGAACGACGAGCCGGCGGCGCTGCCGACCTACCGCGCCTACTACCCGACGCGCGAGACGCTGTTCGAGACGTGGCGCCGCATCGTCACCAACTTCCAGCTCGACTGCGAGTTCGAGGACCTCGACCGCGATGTCGGCGAGGTGATGCAGGCGGTCGAGCAGCACATCGGCGGCATCCGCCTGCGCGCCAACTTCCAGATCCAGGTGCTGTCGTCGCTGTTCTACCGGAACAAGGGCGCCTACCTCGTCGGCAAGA
>CAXSEJ010000115.1:0-8244 GCA_964236395.1 uncultured Rhizobacter sp. | reverse complement strand
GCCCGAAGCCTTCGAGCCCTTTCTGCGCAAGATCAAGCGAACCTGCGATGTCGTCCTCAACCTCACAACGGGCGGCTCGCCCTTCATGACCGTCGAAGAACGGATCCAGCCGGCCAAGAAATGGAAGCCGGAGGTTGCCAGCCTGAACATGGGATCGATGAACTTCGGCCTGTTCCCCATGCTGCACCGCTACAAGGAATTCAAGCACGCGTGGGAACCGCAGATGCTCGAGAACTCGCGCGACCTGGTGTTTCGTAACTCGTTCAAAGATATCGAGCACGCGCTCAGAACGCTGAACGAAACCGGTACGCGCTACGAGTTCGAGTGCTACGACACCAGCCATCTCTACAACCTCCACCATTTTTGGAAAGAAGGTCTGGTCAAGGCACCGCTGTTCGTGCAGACGGTGTTCGGCCTGCTCGGCGGCATCGGCGCACACCCCGAAGACGTGCAGCACATGAAGCGCACGGCCGACCGACTCTTCGGTGACCAATACCGTTGGTCGGTGCTCGGTGCCGGGCGCAGCCAGATGCAGATCGTGGCGATGTCGGCGGCCATGGGAGGCAACGTTCGGGTCGGCCTCGAGGACTCGCTGTGGGCCGGCAAGGGGCGCCTGGCCGAGTCGAACGCCGAGCAGGTGCGACAAGCCCGCGCCATCGTCGAAGGGCTCGGCCTCAGCGTCGCCACGCCCGACGAAGCGCGCAAGATCCTGGAGCTCAAGGGCCGCGACCAGGTCGCATTCTGAAAACGACTGCCCTACCGGTTCGACCGCGCCCTTCCTGGCGCGCCAGGCCGTCGCCAGCGGCACGGTCGACTGCGCTGTCCCTCGTTGTCGTCAGAGCGCCTCGATCGCCTGCAGCAGGGTCGCGCCCGTGGCCGGCTTGAGCAGGTAAGCGTCGTAGTGCTCGAACGCAGACCGGATCGCTTCTTCCGGCAGGCCGCTGTGCATCAGGATCTTGACGGACCGGGTGACAGCGTGACTGCGCAGCGCCTGGCCGACCTCGGCGCCGTTCAGGCCGGGCATGAGGTGATCGAGCACGACCACCTGTGCGGCGTGATCGACAGCCAGGTGGAACCCGGCACGCCCCTCCGTGGCGCCGATTGCCTTGTGCCCGGCCGACTGCAGGACCAATACGGTGAGGTCGACGCTGTCGAGCTCGTCGTCGATCACGACGACCGTCTTCGGAACCGCCGACCGCGCCCGAACGGCCGACGCTTCGCCCGACGGCACCTGGCTCAACCTGGAGCTTCCCTGTCGAGCGGCGCGCGTCGCGAGATGACGCTTCACGACGCGCGAGAGTCCGCCGGCAGGCCGAGGTGACGGCGGCGTGGCAAGGGGGCCCGGTTCATCTTCGGCCAGCCCTGGGGGCTTGATCCGGGGCGGGGTTTCGGTATCGGTCATGCCCCGAAGTGGCAGCGCGCGTGCCCGCGGATCTAGCCGACGTGTTTGGCGAAGTGGTTCAGCGACCGTTCGAGCGCGGTCGCGGAGGCGCCGGCGTCGAACGAGCCGCGCTGGTCGCAGTTGAAGCCGTGGCCGGCCGCATAGAGGTGGACCTCCACCTCCGGGTGCGCCTGCTCGAAGGCCTTCACGCCGGCGACCGGAATGTGCGTGTCCTGCTCGCCGAAGTGCGCCATCGTCGGCACCGCCGGTCGGCGCGCCGGCTCCGTGCCGGCCGTCATGCCGCCGCCGTAATAGGCCACGGCCGCCGACAGGCCACGTACCTTCTCGGCCGCGTGCCAGACGAGCAGGCCGCCCCAGCAGTAGCCGACGATGCCGACCTTGCCGGCCCGCGCCGCATGGTCGACCGCCGCCTGGATGTCCTGCAGCACGCCGGGCTCGGGCAGCGCCTCGACCGCGGCCTTCAGGCGCATGCCCCGCGCCATGTCGTCCGGCGTGTAGCCGAGCTGCACGTTGCGCTCGACGCGGTCGAAGATCGAAGGTGCCACGGCGAGGTAGCCGGCGGCGGCGTACCGGTCAGCGACAGCCCGGATGTGCGAGTTGACGCCGAAGATCTCCTGCAGCACGACGATCGCGCCTCTCGGCGCACCCGGCGGCTGTGCGACGTAGGCAGAAAAGGCGACGCCGTCGGCGGCGGTCAGGGTGACGGTGGCGGTGCCAGTGGCAGTGGCGGTGGCGGTGGCGGTAGTCATGGGCGCGGGCTCCTGGTAAATGGTGGAGTGTCGGTGGTCTCGAGGTCGCCGAAGTCGAGGCGGAACGACGTGCCGCGACCGGGGCTGGCCTGCGACGACTCGACGCTCAGACGCCAGCCCCGGATGTCGCACACGCGCCGGGCGATGGCCAGGCCCAGGCCGCGCCGCGATCGCGCCGGCGTGCGCTCGTCGTCGGCACGGTGGCCCCGGTGGTAGCGCTCGAAGACGAGGCCGAGGCCGGCTGCGGGGATGCCCGGGCCGTCGTCGCCAAAGACGATGCCGCCCCGGCCGCCGGAGATGACGAGCGTGGCCGGCGCGGCGTGCTCGACGGCGTTGCGCACGAGGTTGCGGCACACGGTGAGCAGCGCCTGCCGGTCGATGTGCACGCTCTCGCCGTGGCCCACCTCGACGACGACGCGCAGGCCTTTGCTGGCGGCGCGGTCGGCCATCGCGTCGCAGGCGGTGTGCACGCACTCGCGCAGGTTGGTGAGCTCGGGCGCCGCGCCGCGACCGCTGCTCGACGACAGCGTCGACTCCGTGGTGCCGATGATCTCGTCGACGCAGGCGCCGATGCGGTCGAGCCGGCGCTGCTGCTCGGGCGCGAGCGGGCCGTCGAGCGCCACCAGCTCGGCGTCGGTGCGGATGGTGGTGAGCGGCGTGCGGATCTCGTGGTCGAGGTTGGCCGCGAACTCGCGCTCGCGGGCGATGGTCTCGTCGACCTTGTCGCGAAACCGGTTGAAGGTCTCCATCAGCGTCGCCGATTCATCCAGCGCGTAGCCGGTCCGCGGCAGCTCCTCGGGCGCCCAGCGCGCGATGCTGCGCGTGGCGTCGACGATCGGACCGACCGCGATGCCGGCGACGGCGCGCGCCAGCCAGGCCGTCAGCACCAGGCAGACGGCCCAGATGCCGAGCAGCAGGGTGCCGAAGCGGTCGATGCGGGCCTCGGCGTCGGTGGCGTCGAGCACGACGCGCAGGCGACCGTCGTCGGTCTCGAGGACGTCGACGTGCAGCTCCCGGCCGTGTGCCCGGACCTGGTGCACCCCGGTGGAGAGGCTGCGCAGCTCGGCGGGCAAGGTTTCGAAGCCCTGGCCGGCCCGCGTGAGGTAAGCGGTGACGGGCGGCGACGACTGCAGTGCGCCCACCGCCATGAGGCCGGGCCGCACCGTCTGCTGCACGATTTGCTGCACCTCTCGGCGCAGCAGCTCGTCGGTGAGCCTGTCTTCCTCGATGTGCATGGCAACGAAGGCCAGCATCGACTGCAGGCCGACGAAGAGCGCCACCATGCCGGTCACCGCCCACACCACCCGCCGCGTCAGCGTGAAGCGGCGCAGCGGCCGCGGCCACTTCACCGGCGCCGCTCGCTGCGGTCGACGATGCGGTAGCCGACGCCGTGCACGGTCTCGATGCCGTCGAAGCCGGCCTCGGCGAGCGCCTTGCGCAGCCAGTGCAGCTGGCTGCGCACCGCGTCGCCCTGCGGCGGCTCGCTGCTCCAGAGCGCCTGCTCGATCTCGCTGCGCCGCGTCAGCTGGCCGGGCCGGCGCATCAGCAGCTCGAGCAGGTGCGCCGCCTTCGGCGTGAGGCGCACGACGTCGTCGCCGACGCGTGCCTCGCGCTCGACGACGTCGAAGCTGAGCGCGCCGAGCCGGCGCACCGGATCGACGACGGCCTCGCCGCGGCTGCGGTTGAGCAGGGCGCGCACGCGGGCTTCGACCTCGGCGAGCGCGAACGGCTTGGTGAGATAGTCGTCGGCGCCGTGCTCGAAGGCGGCGAGCTTGTCGCTCAGGTCGCTGCGCGCCGAGATCACGATCACCGGCGTGGCGGCGCGCAGTTCGACGCGCAGGCGCCGCATGAAGCCGAGGCCGTCGAGGCCGGGCAGGCCCAGGTCGAGGAGGACGAGATCGAACCGCTCGGTGCTGCACCGGTGCAGCGCGGCCAGACCGTTGTAGACCGCCTCGACGTCGTAGCCCGTGCGCTCCAGGAAGGTGAAGACGTTGGTGGCGATGGCGTAGTCGTCTTCGGCGATCAGGATGCGCTCGCGTGCCACTTCCGGCTCCTCGCTGACGAGAGCGGCGATTATCGCGAGGCGAGCGGCGTGCAGGGCCCGAGGAGGTCGAGCGAGGGCGCGAACAGCGCGCTCTTCACATCGGCCAGCGCCAGGACGCTGTGGTACAGGTTGTCGTGCGAGAGGCGCTGGTCGAGCTGGTTGTTCAGGCACGCGGCGTCGACGCGTCGCTGGCGCAGCATCTCCTCGTTCATCCAGAGCACCAGGGGCACGTGCTTTTGCACGTCGGGCGCGAAGGCGTAGGGAAGACCGTGCAGAAACATGCCGAACTCGCCCAGCGACTCGCCGTGGTCGCTGACATACAGCATTGCCTCGGCGCTGCCGCTGCGCGACTTCAGCCAGTCGACCGTTCGCGCCAGCACGTGGTCGGTGTAGGCGATGGTGTTGTCGTAGGCATTGATCAGTGCGGCGCTGTCGCAGGCACCGAGCATGGTGTCGCGGCACTCCGGCCGGAACGGCTTGCGGTCGTCCGGCGAGCGCCTGAAGTAGGCCGGCCCGTGGCTGCCCATCATGTGCAGGACGACGACCACGCCGCGCTCGCGCCGTTCGGCGGGCAGCCGCGCAATGCGCTCGTCGATGCCGACGAGGAGCGCTTCGTCGAGGCACTCCTGGGCATCGCACAGCGCCTTGCCCTCCGGCGTGCCGCGAATGTCGTCGGTCGAGACGTGCGGCACGCGGTCGCACACGCTCTTGCAGCCGGCCTGGTTGTCGATCCACAGCACGGCCAGGCCGGCGGCCTGCAAGGTGTCGAGCAGCGTTTCCGACTCGGTCTTGCGCGCGCCGTACCCGGACTGCCCGAGCGGCGAGAACATGCAGGGCACCGAGGCCAGCGTGCTCGTCCCGCACGACCAGACGTTGCGGAACGAGAACACGCCGCGCCTGGCCAGCTCGGGCGTGGTGTCGCGGCCGTACCCGTTCAGCGCGAAATGGTCGGAGCGCGCCGTCTCGCCCACGATGACGACGACGAGCGGCGGCTTGGCGTTCGCCACGGCGTGGCTGGGGCCGAGCGTGGCCGGCATGACGATCGGCGGCGCGGTCGACTGGCGCGAGGCGAGCGGGCGCAGCGCCAGTCGACCGGCCGACCACAAAGGCGTGAGCGGATTGGGCAGGTAGCGCAGCTCCATGTGGTTGCGGACCAGCGGCGCCAGGGTGCGAAACGACACGGCGGTCGCCACCGCGCCGGCCGCGAGCGCGACCGCGAGCAGGGCGACGACGTCGAACAGCGCATGCCGCCACGTCGCCCGCCGGACCGGCACGCCGACGAGCCAGACGGCAGGCAGGCCGGCCACGATCATGACGTTGCCGAGCAGGTTCAAGGTCAGCAACTCGCGGGCTTCGCCCGGGTTGGTGTGCCAGACGTTCGCGAGCATGGTCGCGTCGATGACGACGCCGAAATTGAGCATGAAGTGCTGCGATACCGCGGCCGCCACCAGCACGGCCAGCCAGATCGGCTTCATCCAGCGGCCGCCCCAGGCGGTGACCGAGAGCAGCGCGGCCGTGGCGCAGAACACCACCACCGGCACGCCGAGCGCCACGGCGCCGAGGCTGTGCCCGGCATCGACCGTGGTGAGCGCGCGCCACAGCGCCAGGTTGGCCGTCGCGGTGAGCCAGGCCGCGAGCGTGACGACGATGAACACCGGCGAGCGCGGCCGCAGCCAGCCGCGCAGCGCCTCGCTGGCCAGGCCGCGCCAGCGGTCGGCCAGGCTCCGCCGGGCCGCCTTCATGAGCGCGCCCGCGGCCTGGTGCCGTGCAGCACCAGGAGGCTCGTCGCCCAGCAGAGCCAGGCGGTCCAGAGCGAGTGGCTCACGAAGTGGGCGCCGCGGACGAGCTGCGTCGCCGACAGCAGCAATCCGGCCGCGACGGTCGCGGCGAGCCAGCGTCTGGCCGCCACCGGCTCGGTGCGGCGCAGGACGAAGTAGCCCGGCAGAAAGCCGAAGGCCGCCACCGGATGGCCGGCGGGAAAGCAGTGGCCGGAGCCGCCGTCGGGCCGGCCGAGGAGCCAGTGCGAGACCGGTTGCGCGGTGCCGCCGAATTCGGCCAGCGACCAGGGGCAGCTCGTCAGGCTGGCCTGCTTGAGCAAAGGGATGAGGACGACGCACGCCAGCGTGGCCGCGACCCAGCGCACGCGCTCGACGCGCTCGAGGCTGCGCGCGAACGGCAAGGGGCGCCAGACGTTCACCAGCACGACGCCGGCTGCCAGCCAGGCCAGCCAGCGCGCGCCGTCGTGCAGGACGACGGAGAACAGCCACTGGTCTCGCCACGGGAAGCCGTGGCGGTCGCCGACGAGCCTCGACACGGCCAGGTCGAGGCCGCCCGCGTCCCAGGCCACGACGACGGCGAGGCCGGCGAGCAGCCAGCGCAGGTCGGCGTCGGTGCCCGGCGAATGGCCGTCGGCCGCATTTCGTCTCATGACAAAGCCTACGAAGCAAGGCGTGCGACGGCCGTTCAAGGGATGTCGCAAAAGCGTGAAACCGGCCCGGCGGCCGACACTGCCCGCCAGGTGGCGAGCGACAGGCGCGTCAGAGTTCGGTGACGGAGGAGTCGAACGCGCCTGGCATCGTCGTCCGGCGCGTCGTCGAAGGAGCCGGCTCGGCGTCGAGGTCGTCCTTGCCGAAGGTGCCGAAGAAGATGGGCGCGCCGGACGGCGAGCTGTCGAGCCAGGCGTCGAAGTCTTCTTCGGCCAGCAGCACGGGCGTGCGCTTTTCGGCCGGCTCGCCCTTGTCGTTGACCGGGCGGTTGAAGCGGGCGAGCAGCGGGTGCAGGTCGCAGTTGATGGTGAGCATGGCGAAGCTGAGGATCGCCCGGCCGTCGTCGGCCGTCCAGCGGTCCCACAGGCCGGCGATGCTGAGCGGCGTGCGGTCGGTGCGGCGCACGCGCCAGCGCTCGGCGCGCCTGGCGCCGCCGTTGGCGCCCTCGGCGAAGTAGGGCACGTACAGGCACTGCGCCGGGATGATGCACCACTGCCGGGCAGCATAGGCGGCCTTGAACGAGGTGCGCGTGGCGGCGGTTTCGGAGCGTGCGTTGGCGGTCGAGGCGGGCGAGCGCTCGGCCTTCGAGGCCGCTGGCAGCAGGCCGAAGCGGGCGAGCACAACCTCCTTCTGCGCCGCCGCGCCGACGCCGAAGCGCCGGATGATCGGCGCGTGGTCGCCGGGTGCGATGTCGTTCGGCCAGTCGTCGTCGATCATCAAGCCCCAGTCGCGTTCGAGCTCGGAGGACGTCGGCGCAAGAAAATTGCTTGACATCCCCGAACTCTAGCGCCGGCCGGCGCGGCGCGCGCTTCGAGTGCGGCAGATCGAGTGAACTGCGCCACGGTCGTCAAATGCCGGAGCGGTCCGGCCGGCGCGGCTGCTGCTCAGACGGCGACCGGGGCCTTGATCGCGGCGTGATGAGCGTAGTCGTGGATCACGAAGTCCTCGAGCGCGTAGTCGAAGATCGAGGCCGGCCGGCGCGCGATCTCCAGCGTCGGGTACGGGTGCGGCGTGCGCGCGAGCTGCAGCTCGACCTGCTCGGCGTGGTTGCTGTAGATGTGGCAGTCGCCGCCGCTCCAGACGAAGTCGCCGACGTCGAGGTCGCACTGCTGCGCGAGCATGTGCGTCAGCAAGGCGTAGCTGGCGATGTTGAACGGCACGCCGAGGAAGATGTCGGCGCTGCGCTGGTAGAGATGGCAGCTGAGCCGGGGTCGCGCGCCGGCGACGGCGGGGGCGACGTAGAACTGGAACAAGGCGTGGCACGGCAGCAGGGCCATGTCGGGCAGCGCCGCCACGTTCCAGGCGCTGACGACGATGCGGCGCGAGTCGGGGTTCGCCTTCAGCTGCTCGACGACGTTGGCGATCTGGTCGATGTGGCCGCCGTCGGGCGTGGGCCATGAGCGCCACTGCACGCCGTACACGGGGCCGAGGTCGCCGTCGGGGCCGGCCCATTCGTCCCAGATCGTCACGCCGCGCTCCTGCAGCCAGCGCGCGTTGCCGTCGCCGCGCAGGAACCAGAGCAGCTCGAGCGCGATGGAGCACAAGTACACCTTCTTCATCATA
>CAXSEJ010000114.1:0-8294 GCA_964236395.1 uncultured Rhizobacter sp. | reverse complement strand
GCCAAGCCGCACGGGATCATCCTCGTCACCGGCCCGACCGGCTCGGGCAAGACGACCACGCTCTACTCGACGCTGCGCCGCCTGGCCACCGACGAGGTCAACGTCTGCACGATCGAAGACCCGATCGAGATGATCCAGCCGATGTTCAACCAGACGCAGGTGCAGACCGGCATCGACCTCGGCTTTCCGGAGGGCCTGCGCGCCCTCATGCGCCAGGACCCGGACATCATCATGGTCGGCGAGATCCGCGACCTGGCCACCGCCGACATGGCGATCCAGGCCTCGCTCACCGGCCACCTCGTGTTCTCGACGCTGCACACCAACGACTCGGCCTCGGCGACCACGCGCTTGAACGACCTCGGCGTCGCGCCGTACCTGATCGGCTCGACGCTGATCGGCGTGCTCGCGCAGCGCCTGGTGCGCACCTTGTGCCCGGCCTGCAAGGTGCCCGACGAGGAGGTCACTCGCGAGACGCTGCACGAGGTCGTGAAGCCGTGGCGACTCAACGGCGGCGTGCGCCCGTGCAAGGCGGTCGGCTGCCTCGAGTGCCGCATGACCGGCTACCGCGGTCGCGCCGGCCTGTTCGAACTGCTCACGGTGAGCGATGCGTCGCGCAGCGCGATCCAGCCGGTATGCGACGAGAACAGGCTGCGCGCGCAGGCGCTGCAGGACGGCCTGCGGCCGCTGCGGCTGGCCGGTGCGATGAAGGTCGCGGAAGGTCTGACGACGCTCGACGAAGTGCTTCGCGCCACGCCGGCCTGGGAGTGAAGGGGTGGGCGGGCTTGGCATTCGGAGCGCCACAGCGCTCGGTGTAAACCAGACGAGGCCCCCTTCGCCCGCTGCTTAGAATCGCGCCTTTGCCGCAGTGCAGCGAAGGTGGTCGTTTGAAGATCAAGAGCGGGCGTGACTTCTGGTCGGGCGTGATGTTCATCGCCATCGGCGTCGGCTTCGCGGTCGGCTCCTTGAACTACAGCATGGGGCCGGCCTGTCCCGCACAGGCGCCTTGCGCGACCAGCTTCTACGCCCGCTTCTCGCAACTTTCAGCCCACCCCGGCGCGGGGTATTTCCCGCTCGGCCTGAGCCTGATCCTGGCGGTGCTCGGCGCCGCCGTGCTGTTCAAGGCGCTCACCATCGAAAGCGCCGGGGGCGATCCGGTCGGCTCGTTCGCATGGCGGCCGCTGGCCGTCATCGTGGTCGCCATCGCCGTCTTCGGCGCGACGCTAGAACCTTTGGGCATGGCCCTCGCGGTGCCCATCCTCATTTTCATCGTCAGCATTGCCGGCGACGAGTTCAGCTGGCGCGGCGTGCTCATCAATGCCGTCGTGCTCACCTTCTTCGCGTGGGCCGTCTTCATCTTCGGCCTGAAGCTCACGATTCCCGTGTGGCCGTGGTTCGCGCGTTGAGCCATTCCCCTCTCCGCCACGACTGAAGAATCGAAGCCCGCATGGACCTCATCAACAATCTGATGCTCGGCTTTGGCGTCGCCTTCACGGCGCAAAATCTGCTCTATGCATTTTTTGGCTGCATTCTCGGCACGCTGATCGGCGTACTGCCCGGCATCGGCCCGGTCGCGACGATCGCCATGCTGCTGCCGAGCACCTACGCGCTCGACGCCACCCCGGCGCTCATCATGCTCGCCGGCATCTACTACGGCGCGCAGTACGGCGGCTCGACGACCGCGATCCTGATCAACGTGCCGGGTGAGTCGTCGTCGGTGGTGACGGCGATCGATGGCTACCAGATGGCCCGACAGGGCCGCGCCGGCGCCGCGCTCGCCGCGGCCGGCCTGGGCTCGTTCTTCGCCGGCTGCGTCGGCACGGTCATCATTGCCGCGTTCGCCCCGCCGCTCACCGAGCTCGCCTTCAAGTTCGGCCCGGCCGAGTACTTCTCGCTGATGGTGCTCGGTCTCGTCGGCGCAGTGGTCCTTGCATCGGGCTCGCTCGTCAAGGCGATCGCCATGATCATCCTCGGCCTGCTGCTGGCGCAGATCAACACCGACGTGATCTCGGGCACGGCGCGATTCAGCTTCGATGTTCCCGAGCTCACCGACGGGATCGGCTTCGTCGTCATTGCGATGGGCATCTTCGGCTTCGGCGAGATCATCGCCAACCTGGGCCAGCCGGAGGAAGAGCGCGAGGTGTTCACCAAGGAAGTGAAGGGCTTGTGGCCGAGCAAGCGCGATTTCCAGGAGGCCTGGCCCGCCGTTCTTCGCGGCACCGCGCTCGGCTCGATCCTCGGAGTCTTGCCGGGCGGTGGCGCGCTGCTCGCATCGTTCGCCAGCTACACGATGGAAAAGAAGCTGGGCAACAGCAAGAACACCTTTGGCAAGGGCGACATCCGCGGTGTGGCCGGACCGGAAAGCGCCAACAACGCCGGCGCCCAGACCTCGTTCATCCCGATGCTCACGCTCGGCATCCCGCCCAACGCGGTGATGGCGCTGATGGTCGGCGCGATGACGATCAAGGGCATCCAGCCGGGCCCGCAGGTGATGACCAGCAACCCGCAGCTGTTCTGGGGGCTGATCGCCTCGATGTGGGTCGGCAACCTCATGCTGGTGATCCTGAACCTGCCGCTCATCGGCATCTGGATCAAGCTGCTCACGGTGCCTTACCGTTTCCTTTTCCCCGCGATCACGCTTTTTTGCTGCATCGGCGTCTACTCGCTCAACAACAGCACCTTCGACGTCTATCAGACGGCGATCTTTGCCTTTGTCGGCTACGTGTTCTACAAGCTCGGCTGCGAGCCGGCGCCGCTGCTGCTCGGCTTCATCCTCGGGCCGCTGATGGAGGAGAACCTTCGTCGTGCCCTGCTGCTCTCGCGCGGCGACTGGAGCGCTTTCGTGACGCGGCCGCTCTCGGCCGGCCTTCTGGCCGCCGCGGCGATGCTCATCGTGGTCGTCACGCTGCCGGCGATCAAGAAGAAGCGCGAGGTCGCCTTCCTCGAAGAGGCCTGAGCCGGCCGACGCCGACGCGGGCACGCGGTATCGTCGGCGCATGAAGCCGACCCCTTTCGACTGGACGACGAGCTACGCGTCGACGCGCGTTCCCGTCTTCGCGCGCAACATCGTCTCGACTTCGCATCCGCTCGGCGCCCAGGCCGGCCTGCGCATCATCCAGCAGGGCGGCAACGCCGTCGATGCGGCGATAGCCGCCGCGGCGATGATGGCCATCGTCGAGCCATGCAGCAACGGCCTCGGCTCCGACGCCTTCTGCATCCTGTGGGACGGTCAGCGCCTGCACGGCCTGAACGCCTCGGGCCCGGCGCCTGCAGCCTGGACGAGTGAGTACTTTCGCAAGAAGCACGGCAGCGACGCGGCCCGTCCGCCGATGCGCGGCTGGGACTCGGTGACCGTTCCCGGCGCCGTGGCCGGCTGGGTGGCGCTGTCCGAGCGCTTCGGCAAGCTCCCGTTCGCCGACCTGCTGGTGCCGGCCATCGAGATCGCCGAGCGCGGCTACGCCGTGCCGGTGATCGTGCAGCAGAAGTGGGTCGCGGCGGTGCCCGTGCTCGAGCAGGGGCCTGGCTGGGCCGAGGCCTTCATGCCGCACGGCCGGGCGCCGCGGGTCGGCGAGCGCTTCGCGTTCCCGGCGGCGGCGCGCGCCCTGAAGGCGATCGCCGAAACGCGGGGAGAAGCCTTCTACCGCGGCGAAATCGCTGCTGCTGCCGCCGCCCATTCGCGGGCCAACGGCGGCACGATGAGCGAAGCCGATCTCGCCGGCTATCGGCCGGAGTGGGTCGAGCCGATCGGCATCGACGTCTACGGCCACCGGATGCACGAGATTCCGCCGAACGGGCAGGGCATCGCCGCGCTGGTGGCGCTCGGCATCGTGCGCCACTTCGACATCGAGTCCTTGCCCGTCGACGGGCCCGAATCGCAGCATCTCCAGATCGAGGCGATGAAGCTCGCGTTCGCCGACGTCTACGCGAACGTCGCCGATCCGCTCGGCATGCGCTGCAGCACGGCGCAGATGCTCGACGCCGACTACCTCGCCGGCCGCGCGCGCCTCATCGACCCGCACCGCGCCCAGCGCTTCGGCGCCGGCAATCCGGTGCGCGGCGGAACCATCTACCTGAGCGCCGCCGACGAGAGCGGCATGATGGTGAGCTTCATCCAGAGCAACTACATGGGCTTCGGGTCCGGCGTCGTCGTGCCGGGCTGGGGCCTGTCGATGCAGAACCGCGGCCACGGCTTCGTGCTCGAGGCCGGCCATCCGAACTGCGTCGCGCCGGGCAGGAGGCCCTTTCACACCATCATCCCGGCGTTCCTCACCGAGAACGGCCAGCCACGCATGAGCTTCGGCATCATGGGCGGCAACATGCAGCCGCAGGCGCACCTGCAGACTGTTCTGCGCATGCTGGCGCACCGTCAGCAGCCGCAGGCCGCGTGCGACGCGCCGCGCTGGCGCTTCAACGACGGCCTCGAGATCAACGTCGAGTCGACGATGGCCGCGAAGACGGTCGCCGGCCTGGTGGAGCGAGGCCACGAGGTCGAGGTCATCGAGGACAGCTACCAGGACTTCGGTTCCGGCCAGTTCATCTGGCGCCTGGGCGATCCGGCGGTGGAAGGCTATGTCGCCGCCAGCGACTCGCGCCGGGACGGGCTGGCCGCTGGCTTCTGACGCCGCGCCATTGCGGGCCGCTTCCGCCACACCGCCCTGGCCCGGCCTCGCCCTCGCCGTCGGCGGCTCGATCGCCTTCTCCGGCAAGGCGATCATCGTCAAGCTGGCGTACCGGTACGGCGTCGACGCGGTCACGCTGATCATGTACCGCATGCTCTTCGCGCTGCCGCTTTTCCTCGCCCTGGCATGGTGGTCGAGCCGCGGCCGGCCGGCGCTGAGCGCGCGCGACTGGGCCGCGGTCGGCGCGCTCGGCTTCAGCGGCTACTACCTGGCCAGCTTCCTCGACTTCGCCGGGCTGGCCTACATCACGGCGAGCCTGGAGCGGCTCATCCTCTACCTCAACCCGACGCTGGTGCTCGCCATCGGCGTCATCTTCTTCAAACGCAAGGTGACCCGGCGCCAGCTCGCTGCCCTGGCCGTGAGCTACTGCGGCGTGCTGCTCGTGTTTGGCCACGAGGTCTCGTTCCAGGGCCGTGACGCGGCGCTCGGCACGGCGCTGGTCTTCGCCAGCGCGGTGAGCTATGCGATCTACCTTGTCGCCAGCGGCGAGGTCGTCAGGCGGCTCGGCGCGCTGCGCCTCACCGGCCTGGCGAGCAGCGTGGCCTGCCTGTTCTGCATCGCCCAGTTCGCGCTGCTGCGGCCGCTCGCGGCGGCGGCCGTGGCGCCCGAGGTCATCTGGCTTTCGATCCTCAACGCCACGCTCTGCACCTTCGCGCCGGTGCTCATGGTGATGATGGCGATCGAGCGCATCGGCGCCACCCTGGCGGCGCAAACCGGCATGGTCGGACCTCTCTCGACGATCGTGATGGGCGTCGTCATCCTCGGCGAACCGTTCACCGCGTGGATCGTCGCCGGCACATCGCTGGTGCTCACCGGCATCTGGCTCCTCGCCACACGCAGATAAGGACAAGCGACATGGATCTGGGCATTGCAGGCAAATGGGCGCTGGTCTGCGCCGCGAGCAAGGGGCTCGGCAAGGGCTGCGCCGAAGCGCTGGTCAAAGAAGGGGTGCACGTGGTCGTGACCGCGCGCGGCGCCGAAGCGCTCGAAGCGACCGCGGCCGGGCTGCGCGCGCTGCGGCCCGGCGTCGAGGTGCGCACGGTGGCCGGCGACATCACCAGCGAAGCCGGCCGCGCCGCCGCGCTCGCGGCCTGCCCCCAGGTCGACATCCTGGTCAACAACGCCGGCGGTCCGCCGCCGGGCGACTTCCGGCAGTGGGATCGAGACGCCTGGCTGAAGGCGATCGACGCCAACATGCTCACGCCGATCGAGCTGATGAAGGCAACGGTCGACGCCATGGCGGCGCGCGGCTATGGCCGCGTGGTCAACATCACGTCGGCCGCGGTGAAGGCGCCGATCGACATCCTCGGCCTCTCGAACGGCGCACGCAGCGGGCTCACCGGCTTCGTCGCCGGCCTCTCGCGCAGCGCTCTGGCCGGCCGCGGCGTCACCATCAACGGCCTGCTGCCCGGCGCCTTCGACACCGACCGGCTGCGCGCCACGATGCAGGGCGCCGCCGCGAAGACCGGCAAGCCGGTCGACGTACTGGCCGAGGAGCGCAAGCGCAACATCCCGGCGCAGCGCTTCGGCAGCGCCGCCGAGTTCGGCGCCATCTGCGCTTTTCTGTGCAGCGTGCACGCCGGCTACATCACGGGCCAGAACGTGCTGGCCGACGGTGGCGCCTACCCGGGCACGTTCTAGGTCCGAGATTCAGGCCGGCATCGCCGCGCCGCAGTTCCAGCACTGCTCGAACGGTCCGTCGACCTGCTCGGTGCAGCCGGGGCATGACCAGTGCCGGTGCACCGGATGGCGCAGCTCGTGGAGCAGGGTGCGCGCATGTTCGAGCCGGGTGTCGTCGCTGACCCAGACCTCGGGCAGGGCCTGATCGGGCGGCAGCTCGCCGGCAATGCTGCTCGCGTACATGCGCTGCACGCTGGCCGCGATGCCGGCCTGGCCGAGCAGATCGGACCACAGCGTGGCGACGGCGATGTTGGGAGCGGTGGTGAGGCGTTTCACGGCAGGCAGCGGCTTCGGGCACGATAGCGCACCCGTTCCGAACCACTCAGCCGAGAGACCGCCGCGATGACCGCCACCACCCTCAGCCCCACCATCCGCATCGACAAGAACGGCGGCCCCGAGGAGATGCGCCTCGTCGACCTGCGCGTCGGCGAACCGGGTCCTGGCGAGATCCGCATTCGCCACCATGCAGCGGGGCTCAACTACATCGACGTGTACCAGCGTGCCGGCGTCTACGCCCTGCCGATGCCGCTCACGCTCGGCATGGAAGGCGCCGGTGTCGTCGAGGCCGCGGGCAGCGACGTCCATCACCTCGCCGCCGGCGACCGCGCCGCCTATTCGGGCGGGCCGCCCGGCAGCTACTCGCTGGCGCGCGTGATGCCGGCGAAAAACGTCGTGCGCCTGCCCGACGCGATCTCGTTCGAGACCGGCGCCGCGATGATGCTGAAGGGCCTGACGGCGCAGTACCTGCTCAAGCGCACCTTGCCGCAAGGCGGCCTGCAGGCCGGCGACTTCGTCCTCTTCCATGCCGCCGCCGGCGGCGTCGGCCTGATCGTCTGCCAATGGGCCAGGGCGCTCGGCCTGCGGCTCATCGGCACGGCCGGCAGCGACGAGAAATGCGCCCTCGCGCTCGAGCACGGCGCCGCCTTCGCCATCAACTACGGCAAGGAGGACTTCGTCGCCCGGGTCAAGGAAATCACCGGCGGCGCCGGCGTCAAGGTCGTCTACGACGGCGTCGGCAAAGACACCTTCGAGAAGTCGCTCGACTGCCTGCGGCCGTTCGGCCTGATGGCGAGCTTCGGCAACGCCTCGGGCGTCGTGCCGCCGTTCGCCATCGGTACGCTGGCCGCCAAGGGCTCGCTGTTCCTCACCCGGCAGACGCTCTTCACCCACACGGCGACGATCGAGTCGATGCTCGAGATGTCGGCCGACCTGTTCCAGGTCGTGCAGAGCGGTGCGGTGAAGATCAAGATCGAGCAGCGCTACGCGCTCGCCGACGCGGCGCAGGCGCACCGCGATCTGGAGGCGCGCAAGACCGTGGGCTCGAGCGTGATCATTCCCTGAGAGTTGGGGTGTGCCGCCAGCGCCGGACGCGCCTCAGCGGCCGCGCCGCACGCGCAGCAGCTCGTCGAGGATGAGCAGGCCAGCGCCGATCGTGATCGCGCTGTCGGCGACGTTGAAGGCGGGGAAATACGCCGACCGCCAGTGCACCTGCACGAAGTCGATCACGTGGCCGTGCAGCAGCCGGTCGATGACGTTGCCGACGGCGCCGCCGAGGATCAGCGCAAGCGCCCAGCCGAACAGGCGCTGGCCGCCGTGGCGCTTGAGCATCCAGACGATGAACACCGCCGCCACCACGCCGATGGCGACGAAGAACCAGCGCTGCCAGCCGCTGGCATCGTTGAGGAACGAAAACGCGGCGCCGCGGTTGTGGGCGCGCACGATGTCGAAGACCCGGGTGACGGTGCGCACGTCGCCCAGCTGCATCGTGCCGGCGATCATGGTCTTGGTGATCTGGTCGAGCAGGATCACCGCCGCGGCGATGCCGAGCCAGGGCCAGAGCGAGCTGCCTTTGCGACTTGCCATGGTCAGGCGACGCGGCGGCTCTCGCCGGCACCGAACAGGTTGCTCGTGCAGCGGCCGCAGATCGTGGGATGGGAC
>CAXSEJ010000113.1:0-8363 GCA_964236395.1 uncultured Rhizobacter sp. | reverse complement strand
GTGCCGTGCATGCCGAGCATGCCAAGGAACTTCGGGTCGCTGGCCGGATACGCGCCCAGGCCCATCAGCGTGTTCGTGCACGGGAAGCCGAGCAGGTCCACGAGCGCGCGCAGCTCGGCCGAGGCGTTGCCGAGAATCACGCCGCCGCCCGTATAGACATAAGGCCGCTTTGCGCCGAGCAGCAGCTGGGCGGCCTTGCGGATCTGGCCGACGTGACCCTTCTTTACCGGGTTGTACGAGCGCATCTCGACCGTCGCCGGGTAGTGGAATGCGGCGTGGGCCATCGAAACGTCCTTGGGCACGTCGACCACCACCGGACCCGGCCGCCCGGTACGGGCGATATGGAACGCCTTCTTCATCGTCAGCGCCAGATCCTTGACGTCCTTGACCAAGAAGTTGTGCTTGACGATGGGCCGC
This sequence comes from uncultured Rhizobacter sp., assembly GCA_964236395.1. GTDB lineage: Bacteria > Pseudomonadota > Gammaproteobacteria > Burkholderiales > Burkholderiaceae_C > Schlegelella_A. Next base: position 7,946 of record CAXSEJ010000113.1, on the reverse strand, counting down.
GTGATGCCGACCGTGTCGCATTCCTGGAAAGCGTCGAGGCCGATCGCGGGCGTGGGCACCTGGCCGGTCACGATCACCATCGGGATCGAGTCCATGTAGGCCGTGGCGATGCCCGTGATCGCGTTTGTCACGCCAGGCCCGGAGGTCACCAGCGCGACGCCGACGTCGCCGGTGGCGCGTGCGTAGCCGTCGGCCGCGTGGACCGCCGCCTGCTCGTGGCGCACGAGCACGTGCTGGATGCTCTCCTGCTTGTAGAGCGCGTCGTAGATGTAGAGCACCGCGCCGCCGGGATAGCCCCAGAGGTAGCGAACGTTTTCGGCCTGAAGGCAGCGAACCAGGATCTCGGAGCCGTTCGGCTCCGTGCTCGGCGGCGTCGGGAGGGGTGCGGCGGCAGGGGCGCGCTTCAGCGTGGGTGCTGACGTTTCCATGATCGATTTCACCTTTGCGAATTTCTCTGACGAAAAACCATCGGTGCACCTGTCCACGCCCTCGTGAGGCGGGTGCGGTGCCTGCAGGTCGTCGCCTGCCATCACGCGGCTACGCGGTTGCGCGGCTCGGACGACCTCAAACTGCGGTGCAACCGCGAATTATGGCATCGGCCGTCGGCATGACGAGCCGTCGCCAAGCCTGCGCAACGTCGATGTGATAATCGCGCCGCTCCGAGCTGCAGCCGAAGGCCCCGCGTTTCTTGGCGACCGACAAAGAACTCTCCGACTTCCTCAAGAGCGTCGAGAAGCGTGCATGGAAGCGCGCCGTGTACGCCGTCCGGGACGACGACGCGGCGCTCGACATCGTGCAGGATTCGATGATTCGGCTCGCCGAAAAATACGCCGATCGTCCCCCTGCGGAGCTTGCGCCGCTGTTCCAGCGCATCCTGTCGAACGCGACCATGGACTGGTTTCGACGGCAGAAGGTCAAGAACCAGGTCGTGCGCAATTTCTCCGAATTCGAGGGCGGCAGCGGCGGCGATGGCGACTTCGACATCCTCGAGACGCTCGAGGCGCTGGGCGGCCCGCTGCAATCGGAGAGCGCCTCCGACTCCGTGTCACGGGCTCAGATCTTGCAGTTGATCGACGGCGAAGTCGGCAAGCTTCCAGCCCGTCAACGCGAGGCCTTTCTCCTGCGTTACTGGGAAGAACTCGATGTCGCCGAGACCGCCGCCTCCATGGGGTGTTCCGAAGGGAGCGTCAAGACGCACTGCTCACGCGCAGTGCATGCCTTGGCCAAGGCTCTGCAGGCGAAGGGAATTAGGACATGAAGCCACAAGAAAGCATTGATTCCTCCGCGTCGCGGGACGCGGCCGAGGCGCGTTTCGCACGTCGCATCGCCTCGTGCCTGAACGAGAGCACTCGGCAGGTGCCGCTGGACGTCGGCGAGCGCCTGCGCTTTTCGCGCGAGAAGGCATTGCAAGCGGCGCAACGCGTTCGCCGCGCCGATGCAACGCACGGCCTCGGCGCCTCGGTTTCGGGCACGGCCCTTCTCGGTTCGAGCGGCTCGTCCTGGTGGCTGCGGGTCGCCTCGTTTCTGCCGCTGGTCGCGCTGGTCGGTGGTCTGGTGCTCATTCAGGAGCGTCAGATGAACACGCAGATTTCCGTCGCCGCCGAGGTCGACGAAGCGCTTCTCGGCGACGACCTGCCGATCAACGCCTACCGCGACCCGGGCTTTTCAGAGTTTCTCAAGGCCTCGTCCGACGAATGAGCGCACGGGCCGGCGAACGGCCGATGCGGTGCTGGGCCGGCGCGGTCGGCGTGCTGCTCGGCGCCTGGTTCGTCGGTGGCCACGCCCAACCGCAGCCGGCTCCGGTGCCGGGCGCGTCTGCCGCGCGGCCGTCAATCTTCGCCCGCAGCGAGGACGGCGTGCGCTGGCAGAGCCTCGGCGCCGAGCAGCGCCAGGCGCTGCAGCCGCTCGAGCAGGAATGGCCGTCGATCGACTCCCAGCGCAAGCAGAAGTGGCTCGCTCTGGCGAACCGCTTCAAGACCCTCGGGCCGGAAGAGCGGGCCCGAATCACGGCCCGGATGTCCGAATGGGCGCACCTGACGCCGGCCGAGCGCGGGCAGGCCCGTCTTCGCTTCGAAGAGTCGCGCCAGCTGCCGGTTCCCGATCGCACGGCGCGCTGGGAGGCTTATCAGGCGCTGCCGGCCGATTCGCGACAGCGCTTCGCCGCTCGCGCTGCCTCGACCGCGAGCGGCCCGACCGACGCGCTGCACCACGACTCGCTCGCCGCCTCGGCGGCGAAGACTGCGCGTGACGGGCGCGAAGGCAAGGTCAACGTCGTGCCGAACGCGGCGCTGGCCCAGCCGCCGAGGGCCGTCGGTCCGACGCTGGTCCAGGCCGCGCCCGGAGCGACCACAACCCTGATCACGCGCCGCCCGGCCCCGCCTGCGCACCAGCAGACGGGCATGCCCAAAATCGCCGCCACGCCGGAGTTCGTCAACCGCTCGACGCTGCTGCCCAAACGCGGCCCGCAGGCCGCCGCCGTCGCGCCGACACCGGCGCCAACGACGGCCGGCGTCATCGTGTCGCCGTCCGTCGCCGCGCCGTCGCCGCCGTCCTTGCCTGCGTTGCCGAGCGTGACGGCACCGGCCGTGCCGGCTCGGCCGCAAGCAGCGGCGCCTGCGGCGACCCCGGCATCGCAGTGACGGTGGCGCCTGGCGGAGCCCGCCACAGCGCGGCGGTCACTCCCGCCAGCGCCCCACCCGGCCTCGGGATCGCCCCGCCGCTGTTTCGACGCATGGCCTGCTTCGTCTACGAGGCGACGCTGCTGTTCGGCCTCGGTCTGATTCCGGGTGCCCTCGGCGCACTGTTCTTCGCTCAGACCGGCCAGCGCCACCCGCTGCAGAGCGACGTCGCCCTGCGTGGCTTCGCCCTGCTCTTCTATGGCGTGTACTTCACCTGGTTCTGGGCCGCCCGCGGGCAGACGCTGGCGATGCAGACCTGGCGCATTCGTCTGGTCGACGCCGACGGCAACCGCGTGTCACAAGCGCGGGCGCTGCTTCGCTACGTCGCGTGCTGCGTTGCGTGGTTCTTGCCTGCCGCGCTGCTGGCCGGCGCCTTTCAGCTCACCCCGATGGCCAGCCTCGTGACGAGCGCCGGCGGCGTGGCGGTGTACGCACTGCTCGCCTTCACTGAACCGCAGCGCCAGTTCTGGCACGACCGGCTGTGCGGCACTCGGCTGGTCGACGTGCGCGCGGAGCCGCTCCAGGTCTAGACCGCGTCCTCGTTCAGCTCACCGGTGCGGATGCGCAGGACCTGCTCGACTGCGGTGACAAAGATCTTGCCGTCGCCGATCTTGCCGGTCCTGGCCGCCTTCACGATGGCTTCGATGCAACGCTCCGCGTCTGCTTCCTTCACCACCACCTCGACCTTCACCTTGGGCAGGAAGTCGACCACGTACTCCGCGCCTCGGTAGAGCTCGGTGTGGCCCTTCTGGCGACCGAAGCCCTTGACCTCGGTCACCGTGAGCCCCGAGACGCCGATCTCCGCGAGCGCCTCGCGCACTTCTTCCAGCTTGAACGGCTTGACGATGGCGGTGATCTGCTTCATGGCCGGCTTTCGGGAACGACTGCGATGCGGCCGAGTTTAGGGGAACGGTTCGGGGCGTCAGGCGTCGGGAATGCGCTCGAGGTCGGCCAGCCACACGCTCGCTTCCGAGTCGCTCGGCGCGCGCCAGTCGCCACGCGGCGACAGCGACCCGCCGGAGCCGACCTTCGGCGAGTTCGGCACGCACGAACGCTTGAACTGGCTCGTCTCGAAGAAGCGGTAGAGGAAGGTACCGAGGTGCTTCTTGATCTGGGCGAGCGAATAGGCGTTGCGTTCCACGTCGGGCCCGTCGGGCCAGGCACCGGCGGAGGCGTCGTGCCAGGCGGTCCAGGCCAGGAACGCGACCTTGGTCGGCGCGAAACCGTAGCGCAGCACGTAGTACAGGTGAAAGTCCTGCAGCTCGTACGGGCCGACCGCGTCTTCGCTGCTCTGTCCGGGCTGGTCGGCCGAGCCGCCGGGCACCAGCTCCGGGCTGACCTCGGTCGCCAGTATCTGGTCGAGCACGTCGTCGTCGCCCGACTCGACCGAGCCGCTCTGGGCCACCCAGCGCACGAGGTGCTTGATCAGCGTCTTGGGCACGCTGGCGTTGACGTTGTAGTGCGACATGTGGTCGCCGACGCCGTAGGTGCACCAGCCGAGCGCGAGCTCGCTCAGGTCGCCGGTGCCGACGACGATGCCGCCGTGGAAGTTGGCGAGGCGGAACAGGTGGCTCGTGCGCTCGCCAGCCTGCACGTTCTCGAAGGTTATGTCGTACTGCGGCTTGCCATCGGCAAAGGGGTGGCCGAGATCGCGCAGCATCTGCTCGCAGCTCGGCCGGATGTCGATCTCCTGCGCCGTGCAGCCCACCGCCGCCATCAGCCGCCGGGCCTGCTCCAGCGTGCGCGAGCCGGTGGCGAAACCAGGCATCGTGTAGGCCAGGATGGCGGTGCGCGGCAAGCCCAGCCGGTCCATCGCCTTGGCGCAGACGAGCAGGGCATGGGTCGAGTCGAGCCCGCCCGAAACGCCGATCACGAGTTTCTCGATGCCCGCCGCCGACATCCGCTGCACGAGCGCCTGCACCTGGATGTTGTAGACCTCCTGGCAGCGCTCGTCGCGGCGCGCCGCTTCCGACGGCACGTAGGGAAAGCGGTCCACCCGGCGCCTGAGTCCGGCCGCCGGCGCAGCGGGCAAGGCCAGCTCGAAGCCGACCGTGCGGAACCGCTCCACCTGTGCCCGGTGCTTGCCGGCCGACTGGCCGAAGCTGTTCTGCCGCATGCGCTCGCGCGAGAGCTTCTCCAGGTCGACGTCGGCGCTGATCATGTGCGAGCCGTTGACGAAGCGCTCCGACTGGGCGAGGAGGTCGCCGCTCTCGTAGATCAGCGCCTGGCCGTCCCAGCCGAGGTCGGTGGTCGACTCGCCGATGCCGGCCGAGGAGTACAGGTAGGCGGCCAGGCAACGCGACGACTGCAGGCTGACCAGCCGGTGCCGGTAGTCCGACTTGCCGATCGTGATGTTCGACGCGGAGAGATTGACCAGCACCGTCGCGCCGGCCAGAGCCGCGTAGCTCGACGGCGGGATCGGCACCCAGACGTCTTCGCAGATCTCGGTGTGCAGCGTGAAGAGCGGCAGGTTCTTCGCCTGGAACAGCAGGTCGCTGCCGAATGGCACCGCCGCGCCGTTGATGCGCACCTCGGTGGCGATCGCGGCGTCGGCGGAGGCGAACTGACGGGCCTCGTAGAACTCGCCGTAGTTCGGCAGGTACGTCTTCGGCACGATGCCGAGGACGCGGCCGCCGTGCACCACCGCCGCGCAGTTGTAGAGCCGGTGGTCGGCCTGCACCGGCAGGCCGACGATCGCCATGACCGGCGCCGTGAGCGTGGCGGCGGCGACGGTGGCGAGGGCCGCCTCGCACGCGTCGAGCAGGGCGCGTTGATGGAACAGGTCGTCGCAGGTGTAGGCCGAGATGCCGAGCTCCGGGAAGGCGACGACGACGGCGCCCTCCGCCGCGGCCAGGCCGATCATCGCCACGGTCTCGGCGGCGTTGAACACCGGGTCGGCGACGCGCATGCGCGGCACCGCGACGGCGACGCGGACAAAGCCGTGCGCGTACGGGTTGAGGAACGTCAGGTCCGTCGCCGCAGGCATGTTCACGGCCACGATCTTGGCACGCCGGGCGCCGGGCGAGTCGGCGGCCGCCAGCGAGCAGACGCGGCCTGCTTGAGCGAGACTTTGGCCCCATGACCTTCGCCATCCGCGTCGTCGACGACCCGACCGAGATCGACATCGACGCCTGGACCGACCTCGTCGCGGCCCAACCCTCCTCGACGCCGTTCGTCGACATCCACTACCTCCGCGCGATGCACCAGTCGTCGAGCGCCGTCCCGGCGACGGGCTGGGCGCCGCATTTCCTGGTGCTCGAGGACGGCGCCCGCATGGTCGCCGGCTGCCCGCTCTACCTCAAGTACCACTCGTACGGCGAATACGTCTTCGACTGGGCCTGGGCCGACGCCTACCGTCGCAACGGCGTCGACTACTACCCCAAGCTGCTCGACGCCGTGCCGTTCACGCCGGTGCCCGGACCGCGCCTGCTGGCCCGCTCGCACGAGCACCGCCTGCTGCTGCTTCAGGGCATGGAGCAGCTGGCGGGTTCGGCCAAGCTCTCGTCGGCGCACCTCCTGTTCCTCGACGAGGCCGATCAGGCGGCCGCGCGCGAAGCCGGCTGGTCGATGCGCAGCACGGTGCAGTTCCACTGGCGCAACCACGAGCCCGCGCCCTACGCCGACTTCGCCGACTTCCTCGCCAGCCTGCAGCGCGACAAGCGCAAGAAGATCCAGCAGGAACGGCGCCGGGTCGCCGACGAGGGCGTGACCTTCACCGCCATGGAAGGCGCCGACATCGCCGCGGCCGACTGGGACTTCTTCTACCGCTGCTACACCCTCACCTACCGCGCCCATCACTCCACGCCTTACCTCACGCGCGACTTCTTCAGGCGCGTGGCGGCGTCGATGGGCAGAAACTGGCTGCTCTTCGTTGCCTGGCGCGACGGCAAGCGGATCGCCGTCTCGCTCGTCGTCATCGACCCGGAGAGAAAGAGTGCGTTCGGCCGCTACTGGGGCGCGATCGAGAACGTGTCTTGCCTCCACTTCGACGCCTGCTACTACCAGCCGCTCGCCTGGTGCATCGCGCACGGCTACACGCGCTTCGAGGGTGGCGCCCAGGGCGAGCACAAGATGGCACGCGGCCTCATGCCGGTGCAGACGTGGTCGGCGCACTGGCTGGCGCACCCGCAGTTCGCTCGCGCCATCGACGACTTCCTCGAGCGCGAAGGTGCCGGCATCGACACCTACCTGAGCGAGCTGAACGAGCGGCGCCCGTTCAAGGCCGAACCTACGGCTTGACGTCGCCCTTGCGGCGGGCGCGCGACGCCTTGTAGGCCTCGACGCCCACCGTGATCTCCTCACGGGCGGCTTCCGGCCCTTCCCAGCCCTGGATCTTCACCCACTTGCCCGCCTCCAGGTCCTTGTAGTGCTCGAAGAAGTGCTGGATCGCCTTCAGGCGCATCTGGTTGATGTCTTCGGGCTTTTGCCAGTGGGTGTAAATCGGAAGCACCTTGTCGATGGGCACAGCGAGCAGCTTGCTGTCGCCGCCGGCCTCGTCTTCCATCTTCAGCACGCCGATCGGCCGGCAGGTCACGACGACGCCAGGGGTGAGCGGGAACGGCGTGATCACCAGCACGTCGACTGGATCGCCGTCGTCGGAAAGCGTCTGCGGCACGTAGCCGTAGTTGCACGGGTAGTGCATCGCCGTCGTCATGAACCGGTCGACGAAGAGCGCGCCGGTGTCCTTGTCGACTTCGTACTTGATCGGATCGGCGTTCATCGGGATCTCGATGATCACGTTGAATTCGTCCGGGGCGCGGGCGCCGGGGGTCACGTTGTGCAGGCTCATGGCGGGCGATGTTAAGCGGAGGCCACGGCACTGCGCGGCTTGCCGAATGCCATGCTGGGCCGCCTGCACCATCCTTTAAGATCAGCAGGTTTGCTCGACGTGCGAATTGTCACGCTCGATGGGCACGCCGATAAAACCAGACCGTATACGAACGAGGAAGGAACTCTCTTGATCTCCACCACGACGGCGCTCTACATCGCCCTGGCTTGCGGCCTCGCCGCGGTCGTCTATGGCTTCGTGCAGCGAAGCTGGATCCTCAACCAGAGCGCGGGCAACGCCCGAATGCAGGAGATCGCCGCCGCCATCCAGCAAGGTGCCGCCGCTTACCTGGCGCGCCAGTACAAGACGATCGCGATCGTCGGCGTGATCCTCGCGGTCCTGATCTTCTTCTTCCTCGGCGCCATGACCGCGTTCGGCTTCGTGCTCGGCGCGGTGCTCTCGGGCGCTTGCGGCTTCATCGGCATGAACGTCTCGGTGCG
>CAXSEJ010000112.1:0-8407 GCA_964236395.1 uncultured Rhizobacter sp. | reverse complement strand
TCGTCGTCGGCTATGCCGGCCTGCTCGACCTCGGCTACGTCGCCTTCTACGCGGTGGGGGCCTACATGCTCGGGCTGCTCGCCTCGCCCCAGCTGACCGACACCTTCGCCAACATCGCCGCCGCCTTTGCCGGCGGCCTGCACACGCCCTGGTGGGTGGTGATTCCGCTCGGCGCGCTGGTGGCCGGCGGCGCCGGCGTGCTGCTCGGCGCGCCGACCTTGAAGCTGCGCGGCGACTACCTGGCCATCGTGACGCTCGGCTTCGGCGAGATCGTGCGCGTGTTCATGAACAACCTCGATGCGCCGGTCAACATCACCAACGGCCCGAAGGGCATCGCCTCGATCGACGAGATCTCGATCTTCGGCACCAGCCTGGGCAAGACCGGCCACTGGTTCGGGCTCGAATGGCCCAAGGTCACCAACTACTACTTCCTGTTCCTGATCCTCGTCGTGTTCGCCGTGCTGATCTGCTACCGGCTCGAGCGCAGCCGCATCGGCCGGGCCTGGATGGCGATCCGCGAAGACGAGGTCGCGGCCAAGGCCATGGGCATCAACACCCGCAACCTGAAGCTGCTCGCCTTCGGCATGGGCGCCACCTTCGGCGGCGTCTCGGGCGTGATGTTCGCGAGCTTCCAGGGCTTCATCTCGCCGGAGTCGTTCAGCCTGCAGGAGTCGGTGATGATCGTGGCCATGGTCGTGCTCGGCGGCATCGGCCACCTGCCGGGGGTGATCGTCGGCGCGCTGCTGCTGTCGGCCCTGCCCGAAGTGCTGCGCTACGTCGCCGGCCCGCTGCAGCAGATGACCGACGGGCGGCTCGATGCCTCGATCCTGCGCCAGCTGCTCATCGCGCTGGCCATGATCGGCATCATGCTGGCGCGGCCCCGTGGCCTGTGGCCGTCGCCCGAGCACGGCCGCGTGCGGGCGGCCGGCGCCGAGCCTGCGCCGCCGCGCGGGCCGGGCGGCGAGCTTGCGACAACCGTCACGCGTGTCGACCTGCCGGCGGCGGCGCAGATTCCGCCGACCACCGGGCACATCGTGCCCACCGACCGGTGAGCACTGCCGCACAGCCGCTCCGAAGGGAGTGCTCAGTCCCGCCCGGCAGCACCGCGCGCAGCGCAAGGGTGCTCCGTTGAGCGAGCCCATCCTGCGCGTGAGCGGCGTCGCCAAGCGCTTCGGCGGCCTGCAGGCGCTTTCCGACGTCGGCATCACCATCACCAAGGGTCAGGTGTACGGTCTGATCGGCCCGAACGGCGCCGGCAAGACGACCTTCTTCAACGTGCTCACCGGCCTGTACATGCCGGACTCGGGCAGCTTCGAGCTCGGCGGCAAGCCGTACAAGCCGAGCGCGGTGCACGAAGTCGCCAAGGCCGGCATTGCCCGCACGTTCCAGAACATCCGCCTGTTTTCCGACATGACGGCGCTCGAGAACGTGATGGTCGGCCGGCACGTCCGCACGCACTCGGGGCTCGTCGGCGCGGTGTTTCGAACGCCGTCCTTCAAGGCCGAGGAGGCGGCGATCGCCGGCCGGGCCCAGGAGCTGCTCGACTACGTCGGCATCGGCGGCTTCGCCGAGTACAAGGCGCGCACGCTGAGCTACGGCGACCAGCGCCGCCTCGAAGTCGCCCGGGCGCTGGCCACCGACCCGAAGCTCATCGCCCTCGACGAGCCGGCCGCCGGCATGAACGCGACCGAGAAGGTGACGTTGCGCGAGCTCATCGACCGCATCCGCAACGACGGCCGCACCATCCTGCTCATCGAGCACGACGTGAAGCTCGTCATGGGCCTGTGCGACCGGGTGACCGTGCTCGACTACGGCAAGCAGATCGCCGAAGGCACGCCGGCCGACGTGCAGCGCGATCCCAAGGTGATCGAAGCCTATCTCGGCCATTCGGCCGAGATAGGCTTGCAGCCACAGGGTGGGCCCATCCCGACCCCAGCCCTCCCCCTCGAAGGGGGAGGGGGATGAGCGGCGAACGCAAGACGCTCCTGATGGTCAGCGGCCTGCGCGTCGCCTATGGCGGCATCCAGGCGGTCAAGGGGGTGAGCTTCGAGGTCATGACCGGCGAGCTCGTCAGCCTCATCGGCGCCAACGGCGCCGGCAAGACGACGACGCTGAAGGCGATCACGGGCACCCAGCCGGCGGCAGGCGGCGAGATCGAGTTCATGGGCCGCAGCATCAAGGGCCAGGGGCCGTGGGACCTCGTCAGGCAGGGCCTGGTGATGGTGCCGGAAGGGCGCGGCACCTTCACCCGCATGACGATCACGGAGAACCTGCAGATGGGTGCCTTCGTGCGCGACGACCGCGCCGGCATCGCCGCCGACATCGACCGCGTGTTCGCGATCTTTCCGCGCCTGAAGGAGCGCCGCAACCAGCTCGCCGGCACCATGAGCGGCGGCGAGCAGCAGATGCTGGCGATGGGCCGGGCGCTGATGGCGCGGCCGAAGGTGCTGCTGATGGACGAGCCGTCGATGGGCCTGTCGCCGATCATGGTCGACAAGATCTTCGAGGTCGTCAACGACATCCACGGCCAGGGCACGACCATCCTGCTCGTCGAGCAGAACGCCAGCCGCGCCCTGCAGCTCGCCTCGCGTGGCTACGTGATGGACAGCGGCGAGGTGACCATGAGCGGCGATGCCAAGGCGCTGCTCGCCGACCCGAAGGTGCGCGCGGCCTATCTCGGCGAATAGCGCGCCGGCCGAGGCGCGGCGCTCCCCGGTTTCCCCCATCGGAAGGTGCTGGCCGGTCGCCTCGCCGGCGCGCAACTTCGCTACATTGCCCCACCACGCGACAAGGGAGAACGACATGAAGCCACACCAGCAGCAGCAGCGTCCGACGGGCGCTTTCATCGGCGCTTCCTGGGCTGCCTTGTTCATCGGTGCCATCACCTACATGGCCGGCCTGTGGAACGCCCACATGCAGTTGAACGAGAAGGGCTACTACTTCGCCATCCTCATGTTCGGGCTGTTCGCGGCGGTGTCGCTGCAGAAGTCGGTGCGCGACCGCCTGGAGGGCATTCACGTCACCGGCATCTACTTCGGCCTGTGCTGGCTCTCGCTCGGCATCTCGATCCTGCTGCTGGCGGTCGGCCTGTGGAACGCAGAGCTGGCGCGCAGCGAGAAAGGCTTCTATGCCATGTCGTTCCTGCTGAGCCTGTTCGCCGCGGTGGCGGTGCAGAAGAACGTTCGCGACGTCGCCTTGTTCGGCGAGGAGCCTGTCGCCGCCGACACCGACCTGCAGAGCTAGCCTCGAGCGGCCGCTCCCATGCAGCTGATCGGAATGCTCGACTCGCCCTACGTGCGCCGCGTGGCGATCTCGCTGCGCCTGCTCGGCGTGGCGTTCGAGCACCGCTCGATCTCGGTGTTTCGCGCGTTCGACGAATTCGCTGCCGTCAACCCCGTCGTCAAGGCGCCGTCGCTCGTGTGCGACGACGGCGAAGTGCTGATGGATTCCGCCCTGATCCTCGACTTCGCCGAAGGCGTCGCTGTCGGACGCAGCCTGCTGCCGCACGGACGGCAGGAACGCCAGCACGACCTGCGCCTGCAGGGCCTGGCCCTGGCGGCGTGCGAGAAGTCGATCCAGATCGTCTACGAAGGCCTGGTGCGGCCGGCCGAGAAGCGCCACGAGCCGTGGGTGGGCCGCGTGCGCAGCCAGCTCGCCGCGGCCTGCCGCCTGCTCGAGGCCGAGATCGCACGCGCCCCGCTCGCCAGCGCCGGCGCGGCGATCACGCAGGCCGGCGTGACGTCGGCGGTGATGTGGCAGTTCGTGCAGGCGACGCTTCCCGGCGAGCTCGACCCGGCCGCGCATCCGGCGCTCGCCGCCCATTCGCGAGCCGCCGAACAGCTGCCCGAGTTCCTGCCCGCACCCCCGGTGTGACGGCCTCCACGCTGCACGGCGGCCGGCCTCGTCGCTGCGCCGTGCAGCTCGGGGGCGACGATAGAATCCGGGCGCGTTCGAGTGGCCGTCCCGGTGACCGTGGGGCACGTCGCCAACCCGCCGAAGCGCCGATGAAAAGAGCCGAGAGAGCCGGTCCGTGCAGCCAGAGATGAACCCCACAACCCCCGCTCCGGCCGGCGACGCCCTCGAGTGCGACGTCCTCGTCGTCGGCGGCGGCCCCGCCGGCTCGACGATCGCTGCGCTTTTGGCCGAACGCGGCCGCGATGTCACGATCCTCGAGAAGGCGCACCACCCGCGCTTTCACATCGGCGAGTCGCTGCTGCCGGCCAACGTCGCCTTGTTCGACCGGCTCGGCCTGCGCGCCGAGGTCGAGGCCATCGGCCTGCAGAAACACGGCGTCGAATTCGTTTCCCCCGACCACGACCATCGCCAGTTCGTCGAGTTCGCCGACGCCTGGGACAAGTCGATGCCGTACGCCTGGCAGGTGCGCCGCTCGGAGCTCGACGAGCTGCTGTTTCGCAACGCCGCGGCGCGCGGCGCGCGCGCGCTCGAAGGCCACCGCGTGCGCGAGGTCGCGTTCGACGCCGACGGGGCCACGGTGCAGGTCGAGCTCGCCGACGGCGCGCGGCGCACCTGGCGCGCGCGCTTCGTCATCGACGCCTCGGGCCGCGACACGCTGCTCGCCATCCAGTTGCGCTGCAAGCGCAAGAACCCGCGCCACAACAGCGCGGCGCTGTTCGGCCACTTCACCGGTGCCGAGCGCCTGCCCGGCAAGCTCGAGGGCAACATCACGATCTTCTGGTTCGAGCATGGCTGGTTCTGGTTCATTCCGCTCTCCGACGGCAGCACGAGCGTCGGTGCGGTCTGCTGGCCGCACTACCTCAAGTCGCGCAGCAAGCCGCTGCCCGAGTTCTTTCGCGACACCCTGGCGCTGTGCCCGGAACTCGCTGCCCGCCTCGCGGGCGCACAGCTGGTCGACGAGCGCGTCCAGGCGACGGGCAACTACTCTTACTCGAGCAGCCGCAGCAGCGGCGAGCGCTTCCTGCTGCTCGGCGATGCCTATGCCTTCGTCGACCCGGTGTTCTCGTCGGGCGTCTACCTCGCGATGCAGAGCGCCTTCGAGGGCGCCGACGTGGTGCAGGCGGTGCTCGACGGCGCCCCGCAGGCGGCCGCACTGCGCCGTGCCTTCGACCGCAGCTCCGAGCGCGGGCCGCGCGAGTTCTCGTGGTTCATCTTCCGCGTCACCAACCCGACGCTGCGCGAGTTCTTCATGGCGCCGCAGAACCCCTTCCGCGTCAAGGAGGCACTGCTCTCGCTGCTGGCCGGCGACATCCACGGCAAGACGCCGATCTGGCGCTCCATCGCGATCCTGAAGGCGCTCTACTACCTCGTCTCGCTGGGTCATCTCGGTCGCACGGTCCGGGCGTGGCGACGCCGGCGCGTGAACATCCGCGACGTCGGCGCCGTGTCGACATGAACGTCGCTTGCGCGGTGTCTCCGGTGTCCCCGCTGTTCCCGATGTTCGCCATGGCCGCAGCCCTGGTCGCCCTGCCGGCGCGCGCCGACGAGTTGCCGCTGCCCGGCCCCGTGATCGAAGGGCCGGTCGCTCCGGCCGGTGACGCCGCGCCCGCCGCGGGCGCCATCGGCGAGCCGCTGTGGGAGCTCGGCATCGGCGCTGCGGCGGTGCGCTTCGCCGATTACCGCGGCTCCGACCACACCCGCCTCTACGCGCTGCCGCTGCCCTTCGTGGCCTACCGCGGCCGCTTCCTGCGCGCCGATCGCGACGGCGCGCGCGCCATCCTGTTCGCCGGTCGCCGGGTGGAAGTCGACGTGAGCCTGTCGGCTTCGGTGCCCACGCGCAGCAAGGACAACGACGCGCGCCGCGGCATGCCCGACCTGCCGGGCACCTTCGAGATCGGCCCGAACCTCAACGTCGAGCTCTGGCAGTCCGGCGACCGCGGGCTCAAGCTCGACCTGCGCTTGCCGGTGCGCGAGGCGATCACGCTGCAGTCGTCGCCGCGCGCCATCGGCGTCACCTTCTCGCCCAACGTCAACCTCGACGTTCGCAATCTTGCCGGCCGCTGGAACCTCGGCCTGCTCGCCGGCCCGCTGTTCGCCGACCGGCGCTATCACGAGCACTTCTACGGCGTTGCGCCCGAGTTCGCCACCGCCTCCCGCCCCGCCTACCGCGCCTCCGGCGGCTACGCCGGCTGGCGTGCCGCCACCGCCTTCTCGCGGCGGGCCGGCAACGCCTGGCTCGGCGGCTTCGTGCGCTACGACGACCTGCACGGCGCCAGCTTCGCCGACAGCCCGCTGGTGCGGCGCGAGCGTTCGGTCACTGCCGGTTTCGGCATCTCATGGATATTCGCAGTCTCGAGCCAGCGTGTGGTGACGGGCGATTGACTTCCGCGGCCGCCCGTCCGCCCGGGCCGTGGCAAAAGCTCATGTTCGCGGCGTTGTTCGCGCAGCTGGGGGGAATGTCGCTCGCCTGGAACCTCGCCGCGCCGATCGTCTCGGTGCTGCTGCCGCGGCGCACCGGCGGCCGGCTCGGCTGCGCCGCGATCTCCTTCATCTACCGCAGCGCCTGGGCGACGGCGGAGCAGCTGGGCCTGATGCGAATCGACGCCAGCGCACTCGACGCGCTGCGCGACGAGCCCGGCGGACTGATCGTCGCCGCCAACCACCCGACCATGCTCGACGCGATGGTCGTGGTCGCGCATCTGCCGCGTGGCGTGTGCATCATGAAGGGCGAGCTGATGCGCAACATCTTCCTCGGCGGTGGCGCCCGCCTCGCCCGCTACATCCGCAACGACTCCGGCCGCGGCATGGTGCGCGACGCCGTCGCCTCGCTGCAGGAAGGCCACCAGCTCGTGTTCTTTCCGGAGGGCACGCGCACCGTCAAGGCGCCGACCAACGCCTTCAAGCCCGGCGTCACCTTCATCGCCCAGCTCGCGCAGGCGCCGATCCAGACCGTGATCATCGAGAGCGACTCGCCCTATCTCTCCAAGGGCTGGCCGCTGCTGCTCGCGCCTGCCGTGCCCGTGACGATCCGTGTCCGCCTCGGCGAGCGCTTCGCGCCGGGCGTCGACCATCGCCAGGCCTTGAGCCGGCTCGAGCGCTATTTCGCGCAGGAGCTCGCCCGGTGAGCCGGGAGCGGGGCGATTCGGCCGGGCCCGCGCCGTCGCAGCCCGCGCCGTCGGCCAGCCACGTCGTGGTGATCCCGAGCTACAACCCGGGCGCGGCGGGGTACGCCACGGTTCGCGCCGCCCGCGCCGCCTGGTCGCCGGTGTGGGTGGTCGTCGACGGCAGCGACGACGGCACCGCCGAGGGGCTGGCCGAGCTGGCACGTCACGACGCCGGCCTGCGGGTCGACGTGCTCGAGCGCAACGTCGGCAAAGGCGCCGCCCTGCTGCATGCGCTCGAGGCCGCGCTCGGGGCCGGATTCAGCCATGCGCTGACCCTCGATTCCGACGGCCAGCACCCGGCCGATCTCATTGCCGGCTTCATGGCGGCGTCGATCGCCCGGCCCGACGCGATGATCCTCGGCCGCCCGGTCTTCGATGCATCGGCGCCCCTGCTTCGGGTGCGCGGGCGGCGCATCTCCAACGGCTGGACCGATCTCGAGACGCTCGGCGCCGGCATCGACGACTCGCTCTACGGCTTTCGCGTCTACCCGATCGCCCCGCTCGTCGCCATCATGCGCGGCCAGCGCTGGATGCGCCGCTTCGACTTCGACACCGAAGCCGTCGTCCGTCTCGCCTGGCGCGGCGTGACGCCGATCAACATCGCCGCCCCGGTGAAGTACCTGCGCGCCGAAGAAGGCGGCGTCTCCCACTTCCGCTACGGGCGCGACAACGCCTTGCTGACCTGGATGCACCTGCGCCTGATGGGCGGCTTCCTGCTGCGCCTGCCGGTGCTGCTGGCGCGCCGGCTGGCCGGCAAGGCGCCGTTCGCCTGACGGCGCGCGCGCGGCGGGCCCCGGCCTCAGATCATGGCGCCGTTGATCGAGATGACCTGGCCGCTGATGTAGCCGGCGTCGTTCGAGACCAGAAAGGCGACGAGCGCAGCCACTTCCTCGGCGCTGCCGGCGCGCTTCATCGGCACCAGCTTCTCGATGGCCGCACGGTCGAACGCGGCCTCGGCCATGCCCGAATCGATGATGCCGGGCGCCACGGCGTTGACCGTGATGCCGCGGCTGGCGAGCTCGAGGGCGAGCGACTTGGTGGCGCTGTTCAGCGCGCCCTTGGCCGCCGCGTAGTTCACCTGGCCGCGGTTGCCGGTGAGCGAGGCGATCGACGAGAGGTTGACGATGCGGCCCCAGCGCGTGCGGATCATCGGCATCACGAGCGGCTGGGTCACGTTGAAAAAGCCGTTCACGCAGACGTCGATGACCCGCTGCCACTGCGACGCGCGCAGCGCCGGAAAGGCGGCGTCGTCGTGCACGCCGGCGTTGTTGACGACGATCTGGATCGGCCCGGCGGCCAGCAGCTGCTCGCAGGCCGAGCGGGCGGCC
>CAXSEJ010000111.1:0-8429 GCA_964236395.1 uncultured Rhizobacter sp. | reverse complement strand
TTGACCGGCGCGTCGAGGTTGTTCATGAACACGCGCACGATCTCGCCGAAGCCGAGGGTGACGATCGCGAGGTAGTCGCCGCGCAGCTTCAAGGTCGGCGCGCCGAGCAGCACGCCGAAAAAGCCCGCCACCAAGGCGCCGAGCGGAATGACGAGCCACCACGGCGTGTGCAGGCCGCCGGGCAATGCGGCGGCGATGTTGGCGAAGGTGTCGGTCAGTTGCGGTGAGGCGAGCAATCCGAGCATGTAGGCGCCGACCGCGTAGAAGGCGACGTAGCCGAGGTCGAGCAGGCCGGCGTAGCCGACGACGATGTTCAGCCCGAGCGCGAGCAGCACGTAGAGCAGCGCGATGTCGATGATGCGCACCCAGGCGTTGCCGGCCATCTGCACGAAGAACGGCAGCACGATCAGCAGCACCGCCGCGCCGACAAAGATGGCGAGCTTCTGGGGCCGCGGGGCGTCGGCGAAGCGCATGGCTACGCTCTGTCGGCGACGCGCTCGCCGAGCAGGCCTTGCGGGCGCAGGGTGAGCACCAGGATCAGCACCACGAAGGCGAAGATGTCCTGGTAGTGGCTGCCGAGCACGCCGCCGGTGAGGTCGCCGATGTAGCCGGCGCCGAGCGACTCGATGAGGCCGAGCAGCACGCCGCCGACCATCGCACCGGCGAGGTTGCCGATGCCGCCGAACACCGCCGCGGTGAACGCCTTCAGCCCGGGCAGGAAGCCCATCGTGTGCTGCACCGAGCCGTAGTTGGCCGCGTACATCACGCCGGCGAGCGCCGCCAGCGCCGCACCGATCACGAAGGTGGCCGAGATGACCGTGTCGGGCCGCACGCCCATCAGGGCAGCGACGCGCGGATTCTCGGCCGTGGCGCGCATGGCCCGGCCCAGCTTGGTGCGGTTGACGAGGTACATGAGCCCGCTGAGGGTGATGACGGTCATCACCAGGATGAGGATCTGCACGTTGTTGATCACCGCGCCGCCGATGTGGTGCGGCTCGCCGGGCAGCAGGATCGGGAACGACTTGTAGTTCGGCTTCCAGATGATCATCGCCAGCGTCTGCAGCAGCAGGCTCATGCCCATGGCCGTGATCAGCGGTGCGAGGCGCGGCGCGTTGCGCAGCGGCCGGTAGGCGATCTTCTCGATGGCGAAGTTGAGCGCCGAGCACACGACCACCGCCGCGACGAGGCCAAGCAGCAGCAGCAGCCAGCCCGGCAGGCCGAGGCCGGCGAGCACGGTGACCACGGTCCAGCTCGTCAGCGCGCCGACCATCAGCACCTCGCCGTGGGCGAAGTTGATGAGGTTGATGATCCCGTAGACCATCGTGTAGCCGAGCGCCACCAGCGCATAGACGCTGCCCAGCACGAGCCCGTTGATGATCTGCTGGAGGAAGGTGTCCATGGCGGGGGACTCTATTAGCAAATCCCTTGCCAATGGATAGGGAGTGGCCCCGAGAAGCCGCGAAACTGCCGGCACGTCCAGGCCAAGCCGTATATTCGGCGGCCGTTCACACCAAAGCAGCCGTCCATGAAACCGATGTTTCGCGTCATCTTGGCGCTCGTCATGGCGCTCGGCGTCTCGCCAGGCGCGTGGGCCCAAGCCGACCCGTACATCGGCACGTGGATCGTCGATGTCCAGAACTCGAAGCGGATGCGGGCAATGGTCGTTTCCCGGCAGGGCGACGTTCTCCGGGCGCGCTGGGGCTTTCAGGACTCGGGCAGCAAGATCGCCGTGGCCACCGCCGCCATCGACGCTGCCGGCGCGCTGACGCTCACCACCAACAGCGACACCGTCGTGGTCCTCAAGGCCGCCGACGACAACACCTTGACAGGCACCTTCACGCCGCGCGACGGGAAGCAGTCGAATGTCACGGCGACCCGATCGACGGCCGAGGCGCTCGCCGCCTTCAACGCACCCGCTGCCGCGACGACCGCGGAGCCTTCTGCGCCTGCACCTGCGCCCACAGTCGCGGCAGCCGCCGCCACGACTGGCCCGCCGCCCGCACCTGCCCGGGTGGCAGCGGCATCGACCACGAGGGCTTTCTTGGCCAAGGCCGAGGTTCAGACACTCGCGGCAGGCAAGACGTGGAACTACAAGCGCGCCGACTCGGGATCCGACATTCGATGGGAGTTGCGCGAAGGCGGTGCCTTGTTCGCCAACAACTATTCGGCGAACCAGAAAGACTCGGGCACCTGGAGCGTCAACGACCAGGGCCAGTTGTGCGTCAAGTGGCGCGGGAATTCGATCGACCGCTGCGTTGCCCTCCTGCGCGACGGCGACAAGGTGAGGATGGTCGACGCGGCCGCCCCGAACGGTCCGTTGGCGACTCTCGCGATCGATTAGGGCCGCGGCACGGAACTATGCATCCGGCGTGAGCTCGCCGCCGGCCGCGAGTTCGTCGAGACGGCGCAGCTCCTCCAGTCGCTCGCCGATCTTGATCTCGAGACCGCGCGGCGACGGCTGGTAGAAGGCCTGCGCCGCCATGTCGTCGGGCCAATAGCGCTCGCCGGCGGCGAAGGCGCCGGTTTCGTCATGCGCATAGCGATAGCCCTTGCCGTAATCGAGCCCCTTCATCAAGGCCGTGGCTGCGTTGCGCAGGCGCAGCGGCACCGGCCGGGTGCGGTCGGCCTTGATGAACGCGCGCGCCGCGTTGTAGGCGGCGTAGACGGCGTTGCTCTTCGCCGCCATGGCCAGGTAGACGACGGCCTCGGCCAGGGCCAGCTCGCCTTCGGGCGAGCCGAGGCGCTCGTAGATCTCGGCTGCGTCGAGGCTGATGCGCAGGGCACGCGGGTCGGCCAGGCCGATGTCTTCGCTGGCCATGCGCACGAGGCGGCGGGCGGCGTAGCGCGGGTCGACGCCGCCGTCGATCATGCGCACGAACCAGTAGAGCGAGGCGTCGGGGTCGCTGCCGCGCACGGCCTTGTGCAGCGCCGAGATGGTGTCGTAGAACTGCTCGCCGCCCTTGTCGTAGCGGCGCAGCTGCTCGCCGAGCGCCTGCTCCAGCATCGCCTCGTCGATCTCGGCGACGCTGCCGACCGTCGCGACGAGGTTCTCGTAGGCGTTGAGCAGGCGCCGCGCGTCGCCGTCGGCGTAGCCGACGAGCCGGGTGCGGGCGGCGTCGGCCAGCGGCGGCGCGCCGAGCAGATCGCGGGCGCGGTCGAGCAGGCGGCCGAGGTCGGCATCGTCGAGCGTCTTCAGCACGTGAACCGTGGCGCGCGACAGCAGGGCGGAGTTGACCTCGAACGACGGGTTCTCGGTGGTCGCGCCGATCAAGGTGAAGAGACCCGACTCGACGTGCGGCAGAAAGGCGTCCTGCTGTGCCTTGTTGAAGCGGTGCACCTCGTCGACGAAGACCACCGTGCGGCGGCCCGTCGTGCGCGCGGCCTGCGCCCGCTCGACCGCCTCGCGGATGTCCTTCACGCCGCCGAGCACGGCCGACATGGCAATGAACTGGGCGTCGAAGGCGTCGGCCATGAGTCGCGCCAGCGTCGTCTTGCCGACGCCCGGCGGCCCCCACAGGATCATCGAGTGCAGCCGCCCCGACTCGAAGGCGACGCGCAGCGGCTTGCCGGGGCCGAGCAGCTGCGGCTGGCCGATCACCTCGTCGAGCGTCTTCGGGCGCAGGCGCTCGGCCAGCGGCGCGGCGGCATCGGTGCCGGTCCCGGCGAAGGGAAGGTCAAGCGAGGTGGTGGCCATGGTCGACGGCGGGCAGGTCCTAAGATGCCTCCTTTTACCCGTTCCGACCCGGCCACCGCATGAACCCGTCGACCTTCGAAGCGATCTCCTCGGTGCTGATCGAGCAGTTCCATGTCGACGCCGCGAAGGTCGAAGCGGCCACGCCGCTCGAGCAGCTAGGCCTCGATTCGCTCGCCCTGATGGAGTTCGTGTTCGCCGTCGAAGACCGCTTCGACGTGCGCATCCCCGAAGACCGGCTCGACCCGCGCGAGGCCGGCATCACTCTCGAACGGCTGGCCGGCCTGATCGACGACGCGGTCGCCGCCCGCCCGGGCACGGATGCCGCCGTCGGCTAGGCCCGGCGCGCGGGTCGGCGCGCCGGTCGCGGTGACGGGCGCCGGCGTCGTCAGCCCGATCGGCAACGACCTCGCCGGCTTCGACCGGGCGCTCTTCGCCGGCCTCTCGGCGATCGCGCCGCACCGCATCGAGCTGCCCGGGTTCGATCTGCCTGCGCTCTCGATCGCCGTCGCTCCCTTCGCTGCGGCCGGCGTGACCGCGCCGTCCCGGCTCCCGCTCGACCGCGGCACCGCGATGGCGCTGGCCGCCGCGGCCGACGCCGCTTTGGCCGCTCGACTCGTCGCCGGTGCGTATGAGCCCGAACGGCTCGGCATCTTCTGGGGCAGCGGCATGGCCGGCGCGGCGACGTTCGAGGCGACCTGCCGCAGCGTCTTCGCCGATCGACGGCGCATGCGCCCGACAAGCGTCGTCACGACCATGCCCAATGCGCCCGTCGCCGAGCTCTCGCTGCGGTTCCAGGCGCGCGGCGCGGCGCTGGCCTATGCCTGCGCCTGTGCCTCGTCGGCGGTTGCCATCGGCGAGGCGATGCGGGCCATCCGGGCCGGCTGGATCGACGTGGCCATCGCCGGTGGCAGCGAGTCGATGCTGACGCCGGGCGTGCTCGCGAGCTGGCAGGCGATGCGGGTGCTGAGCGCGTCGTGCCGGCCGTTCGCCGTCGAGCGCAGCGGCTTCGCGCTCGGCGAAGCCGCAGCGGCCTTCGTGCTCGAGTCGGCCGAGCACGCCCAGACGCGCGGTGCGGCCGTCCTCTGGCACCTGTCGGGCTACGCCACCAATTGCGACGCGCTGCACATCACCAACCCCGATGCCGCCGGCCAGGCGCGGGCGATGCGGGCGGCACTGGCCGACGCCGGCCTCGACCCACGCGACATCGGCTATGTGAACGCGCACGGCACGGCGACGATCGCCGGCGATGTCGCCGAGGCCGACGCCCTGGCCCGCGTCTTCGCGCCCGGCGCCGTGCCGGTGAGCTCGACGAAGGCGGTTCACGGCCACCTGCTCGGTGCCGGCGGCGCGGTCGAGTTGCTGGCCTGCCTGCGCGCGCTCGATGCCCAGCGCGTGCCGCCCACCGCGGGCACCGAGACGGTCGACCCGGCGTTCGCGATCGACGTCGTCATGGCAACCGCACGGCCCGCTCCCGGGCTGCGACACGCGATGTCCAACTCGTTCGCCTTCGGCGGGACCAACGCGGTGCTCGTCGCCTCTCGCGCCGACTGAGCGGCGCCGGCCCGGCCGCTATTCGATGACGTCGGCGCCCGGCGGCACGGTGAAGCGAAAGGCGTCGGCATCGACCGGGCCGTTGCCGGCGAAGGCGGCGAAGCGCAGCAGCGACTTCTGGCCGAAGCTGTCGGCGATCTCGAGCGCGGCGAGCTCCTTGCCACGGAAGCCGACGCGCACCGACTGGAACGGGCTGTCCTTCGCCTTCGGCCTGGCTTCGGCCCACTCCAGACCGTCTCGCACCGGAAGGTTGGCGAGGTCGAAGTCTTTGTCGAGCGAGCCGCCGGCGAGCAGCGCCGCCGGCGTCGAGCCGAGCGCCGCGCTCAGCTTGCGCTTGCTCACCTGGTTCAGGTCGGCGTCGTAGATCCAGACCTGCTCGCCGTCGGCGACGATGATCTGCACGAACGGCTTGGCATAGGCGAAGCGAAAGCGGTTGGGCCGGGCGAACTCGAACCGGCCGGAGGAGTTCTTCTTCTTCACGCCGTCGGGCGCGGTCACCGTCTGGGTGAAGTCGGCGTGTCCGCTCTTCACGTCGCGAACGAACTCGCGCAAGGTGTCGACCGGCTCGGCGCCGACCGCGAACGAGACGGCGAGCGACGACATCGCGACGAGCCGCCGCAGCACGGACGCGGCGCTCATTCCGCGCGCGCCGGAACCAGGATGTCGCGGTTGCCGTTGGTCGCCATGCCCGATACGAGCCCGGATTTCTCCATATGTTCCAGCAATCTCGCCGCCCGGTTGTAGCCGATGCGCAGGTGCCGCTGCACGAGCGAAATCGAGGCCCGCCGGTGCTGCAGGACGATGCCGACGGCCTGGTCGTACATCGGGTCGCTTTCCCCGCCTTGGCCCTGGGTGCCGGCGTCGGTGCCCGGCCCGTCGCCGCCCTCGCCGTCGAGGGTGCCGCCCTCGAGGATGCCGGGCACGTAGTTCGGCTCGCCCTGGCTCTTCAGGTAAGCGACGACGCGGTGCACTTCCTCGTCGCTCACGAAGGCGCCGTGCACCCGCACCGGCAGGCCGCTGCCTGAAGGCAGGTAGAGCATGTCGCCCATGCCGAGCAGCGCCTCGGCGCCCGACTGGTCGAGGATGGTGCGCGAGTCGATCTTGCTCGACACCTGGAACGAGAGCCGGGTCGGGATGTTGGCCTTGATCAGGCCCGTGATCACGTCGACGCTCGGCCGCTGCGTCGCCAGGATGAGGTGCACGCCGGAGGCGCGCGCCTTCTGCGCCAGGCGGGCGATCAGCTCCTCGATCTTCTTGCCGACGACCATCATCAGGTCGGCCAGCTCGTCGATCACGATCACGATGAAGGGCAGCCGCTCGAGCGGCTCGGGTTCTTCGGGCGTCAGGCTGAACGGGTTGGGCAGCGTTTCGCCCTTCTCCTTCGCCTCGGCGATGCGCTTGTTGTAGCTGGCGAGGTTGCGCACACCCAGCTTGCTCATCAGCTTGTAGCGCCGCTCCATCTCGGCCACGCCCCAGTTGAGCGCGTGGGCGGCCTGCTTCATGTCCGTGACCACCGGGCAGAGCAGGTGCGGGATGCCTTCGTAGACGCTCATTTCCAGCATCTTCGGGTCGATGAGGATGAGCCGAACGTCCCTCGCCTCGGCCTTGTAGAGCAGGCTGAGGATCATGGCGTTGATGCCGACCGACTTGCCGGCGCCGGTGGTGCCGGCAACGAGGCAGTGCGGCATCTTCTGCAGGTCGGCGACGACGGGAAAGCCGACGATGTCCTTGCCGAGGCCGATGGTGAGCTGCGAGGCCGAGTCGGCATACACCTGCGAGCCGAGCACCTCGGAGAGGCGGATCGTCTGCCGCTTGGCGTTCGGCAGCTCCAGCGCCATCGTCGTCTTGCCCGGGATCGTCTCGACGACGCGGATGCTGACCAGGCTGAGCGAGCGGGCCAGGTCCTTGGCCAGGCCGACGACCTGCGAGCCCTTCACGCCGACCGCCGGCTCGATCTCGTAGCGCGTGATCACCGGCCCCGGCGAGGCGGCCACCACGCGGACCTCGACGCCGAAGTCGCGCAGCTTCTTCTCGATCATCCGCGAGGTCATCTCCAGCGTGTCGGCACTCACGCTCTCCAGCCGCTGCGGCGCCGAGTCGAGCAGGTCGACCTGCGGCAGCCGGGTGTCGGCGAGCTCGGTGAAGAGCGGCTTCTGCCGTTCCTTGACCACCCGCGTGCTCTTCGGCACGGTGGCGAGCGTCGGCTCGATGACGATCGGCAGGTGCTGCTCCTGCAGCTCGTGCTCGACCACGACCTCCTCGTCGCGCTCGCGCGTGGCCACCTCGCCCGCGCGCTGGTCCTCGGCCCGCTCGATGCGGAGCGCCCGCCGGCTGCGCAGGGCGACGATCGCGCGGCCGAGCGCCTCGGCCGCGCGCGGCCAGGAGAACTGCAGCGCCATCGAGAGGCCGGCCACCAGCACCGCGATCCAGAGGACCCCCGAGCCGGCGAAACCGAGCAGGCCTTGGCTCGACCTGCCGAGCGCATAGCCGAGCACGCCGCCGGCGTGCCCGCCGGCCATCTGCGCTTCCCACTGGTAGAGCCGCGTCCACTCGAGCGAGGCGCTCGCCGCCACGACGAGCGTCAGGCCGAGCCACAGCGTCCAGCCGGGGGGCCGCACTTCGGCCGGCACCGCGCCCGACGAGCTGCGCAGCGCGCGGGCGAGCGCGCCCAGCCAGGCGCGCGCCGTCACGATCAGCACCCACCAGGCAGAGTAGCCGGCGAGGAAGAAGGCGAAGTCGGAGACCCAGGCGCCGATCGACCCGGCGCGGTTCACGATCGGCCCGCCGTTGCCCGAGGTGGAGAAGCCGGGGTCGCCGGCCGCATGGGTTGCGAGCGCCAGCAGCGCGAGCAGCCACAGCACGCCGCCGGCCAGCAGCGCGACCTGCGACTTCCAGGCGATGGCGGAAGGCTGGCCTGGGAAGGCCGCGGCGGAGGATGCGTCGGCGCCGTCAGCGCGCAGGGAGCCGAGGGGAAAAGTCATGCAGGGAGAGGAACGCTAGCCGGTAAGCTGTTCCTTGATGATGACCCAGCCGTTCTCCTGGGTCTGGACCATGCCCCGGCCTTCCAGATCCTTCATCACGCGGCTGACCATCTCGCGCGAGGCACCGACGACCTTGGCCAGATCCTGCCGCGAGACCTTGTTGCGGATGATCTTGACCTCGCCTTCCATCTCCGACATGTCGA
>CAXSEJ010000110.1:0-8501 GCA_964236395.1 uncultured Rhizobacter sp. | reverse complement strand
ACTCGGCCGAGACGACCGGCGCCGCCTGACGCATCCCGGCGAAGACGTTGACGCCGCCGCAGAGCGCGATCACGTCGTCGATCAGTTGCACCCCGCCGATGGTCATGAGCGGGCGCTGCCAGACCTGGTAGAAGACCCGTACCGGCTCGGCGCCGGCATGGCGCCGCCGCAGCGCGTCGAGCGCGGTGCGCATCTCGGCCGCGCTCCGGTTCGCGGTCGACCCGGTACCGAACAGCGCGCCGAGGCGCTCGATGGCGCGCGGCACCTCGCCGAGCCGGCGCGGCTCGATCTGGAACAGGGCGACACCCGCCGCGCCGATCTGCTCGATCTCCCGGCCGAGCGCGCCACGCTGCCAGACCAGCACCAGGTCGGGCTTGAGCGACAGCACGCGCTCGACGTCGAGGCGCCCGGCGTCGCCGATGCGCGGAACGCTTGCCGCGGCGGCCGGGTAGTCGCTCGAGGCCGTCGTGCCGATCAGGGCGGCGCCGCCGCCGGCCGCGAAGACGAGCTCGGCCAGGCTCGGCGCCAGCGTGACGACGCGCCCGGCCGGCCGGTCGAGCCTGACCGTTCGGCCCGCGTCGTCGACTGCGCTGACCGCTTGCGCCAGGCCGGTCGAAAGCACCCATGCGACGGATGCGACGGCGACGACGCAGCGCAGCCTCATGCCGCCAGGTCCGCCGCGTCGGCCGCGTCGGCCGCGTCGATCACGACGAAGCGGCGCGAGCCGTGCACATCGACCGCCTCGATCGCGATCCCGAACGCGGCCGACAGCGCGGCTGCGTCGAGCACCTCGTCGCGCCGTCCGGCACGCGCGCCGCCCCGGCCGTCGAGGAGGACGGCGTGGCTGGCCAGGTCCCAGGCCAGGTCGAGGTCGTGCAGGCTGGCGACGACGGCACCGCCGCTGCGCGCGTGCGCCCGCAGCACCGCGAGCAGCAGGCGCTGATGAGCCGGGTCGAGGTGCGACGCGGGCTCGTCGAGAAGCAGCAGCGGCGCGCCCTGCAGCAGTGCCGTCGCGATCGCGACGCGCTGTCGTTCGCCGCCGGAGAGGGTGCGGACGTCGGCCGCGGCCAGGTGGCGCAGGGCGAGAAGAGAGAGCACGTGCTGCGTTCGCCTGTCGGCATCGGCGTTCGCGGCGAGCCACGGGCGCCAGCCGACGCTGCGCTCTTGCGCCAGCGCGGCGGTTTCGGCGACGGTCGCCGGGAACGGGTCGGACCAGAACTGCGGGCTCCACGCCCGCCGGCTCGCCAGTGCTGCGGGCGGCCACTCGGCGAGCGGTCGGCCGTCGTAGCGGACGCTGCCTCGTGCCAAGGCAAAGACGCCCGCCACCGCCGCGAGCAGCGACGACTTGCCGGCGCCGTTCGGGCCGACCACGACCCAGCGCTCACCGGCACGCACTTGCAGCGCCAGGGCGGAGAAGAGCTCGCGCCCGGCGGCGCCCCCGCCCGCGGTCAAGGCGAGTGCCTCGACGTCGAGCAGCAGCGCAGGCGCGGCGCCGCTCATGCCTCGGCGCCCCGGCCCGGCTTCAGCAGCATGGCGATGAAGGTCGGTACGCCGACGGCCGCCGCCAGCACGCCGACGGGCAGTTGCAGCGGCGCTGCGACCGTGCGGGCCAGCGCGTCGACGGCGACGACGAAGGCGCCGCCGCCGAGCGCGCTCGCCGGCAGCAGCAGCGGTGCGGCGCGCAGGCCGAGCCGGCGCAGGACGTGCGGCACGACCAGGCCGACGAAGCCGATCGCACCGGCGGTCGCGACCGCGGCGCCGGCGGCGAGGGCGGCGGCGAGGAGCACGCTGCGCCGGCGCCGGGCGACCGGCACGCCGAGCGTCGCCGCCCAGGCGTCGCCGCGCGCGAGCCAGTCGAGCTGTCGCGCCGTCGGCCAGACCAGGACCAGCGCCACGGCGAGCGCCAGCCAGACGACCTGCCAGTTGGTGGCGCCGTTGAGGTCGCCGAGCAGCCAGAACACCATGCCGCGCAGCTGGCCCTCGTCGGCCAGCGTGAGGATGAGGGAGACCAGCGCCGAGCAGCCGGAGCCGATCATCACGCCGACCAGCAGCAGCGCGGCCGACGCCTCTGCGACCGCGGCCGGCGCACCGAGCCGGCGCCACATCAGACCGAAAAGCAGCGACGAGGCAGCCGCGGCACCGACTGCGGCACCGAGCGCGATGCCCCACTCGCCGAGCACCACGCCGCCGGCACCGGCCAGGAGCATCGAGGCCAGCGCCCCGACCGACGCGCCGCCGGCGACGCCGAGCACGTAGGGGTCGGCGAGGGCATTGCGCGTCAACGACTGCATCAGCGCGCCGGCCAGTGCCAGCGCCGCGCCGGCGCCGAAGCCGGCGAGCACGCGGGGCACGCGGATGCGCCAGACGATGTCGTCGCTGGCCAGGCCGAAGCCGGACGAGCCGGCGAGCACGGCGAGCACGCAGGCCAGCACCGACAGGACGGCGAGCGCGGCCAGGGCGCGGCCCGGGCGCGCCGTCGCCTTCACAAGCCGGCGCCGTCGTAGCGCACGCCGAGCCACGCCTGCCGGCCGAGCGCCCGGTAGTCGAGCACCGGCTCGATGCGGCGATCGAGCGCGTTGAGCAGCCGGGCCTCGATCTGCCAATGCGGCTGCACGCGCCACGCTGCGCGCAAATCGAGCGTGAAGTAGCCGCCGAGGCGCTCGCCGCCGTCGGGCCGCGCGCCGACGAAAAGGCCGGAGGCGCCGAAGCGCCAGTCGGCCGGGTCGTAGTCGACCGAGACGCTCTCCTGGTGCGCCGCACGCCGCGTCAGGCGGTCTCCCGTCGTCGTGTCGATCGCGTCGAGAAGGTCGACGTTGCCGCGCGCGCTGAAGGCGCCCCAGCGCGACGCGGCCGCCAGCGTGAGGCCCTGCAGGCGGGCCCGGCTCACGTTGTCGGCACAGCCGAAGTTGTAGACCGGATCGGGCGGGCAGAGTGTGCGGTCGGGCTGGTAGCCGATGAGGTTGCGGACCCGGTTGCGATAGACGGTCGCCGAGACACTCGCGCTGTCGTTCTGCCAGGACACGCCGGCCTCAACGCTGCGGCCCTTCTCCGGCTGGATGCCGGCGACGCCGTAGCCCGGATAGGCGAGATCGTTGAAGGTCGGCGCCCGGAAGGTCGTGCCGGCCACGCCACGCAGCTTGATGCCGGCGCCGACGTCGTAGGCGTAGGCGACGCGGCCGGTCGTGTCGGCGCCGTAGGCGGAGTTGTCGTCCCGGCGAAGGTCGGCCTGCACGCTGTGCGCGGCGAGGCGGCCGGAGTAGCCGACCACGACGGCGTCGTTGTGCCGCTTGGGCGCAGTGGCGAAGACGTCGGCCTCGGCCCGCTCGTTGAGCCGCTCGTAGGCCACCACGAGCTGCTGGTCGACGCCGAGGCGAACGGCGTTCTGCCACGTCGCCTGTTCCCGTCGGGTGACGAAACGGCTGCTGAGCAGGCCGCCACTGGCCAGGTCGTCGACGCTGCGCGAGAGCTGCGCGCTCGTGGTCCAGGCGCTCGTCAGGGCGCCGCGGTAGTCGAGCGAAAGGACGCGCGTCGTGAGCCGGTTGCGGAAGTCGGGCGACGGGTCGTCGTAGGTCGGCGCCTCGGTGCCGTCGTAGCGCGCGTTGAGATGCGTCTGCAGCGCGGACAAGCCGATGCGGTGCCCGGCCGCCGGTGTGTAGCCGAGTCGCACCGAACCGGCGTTGCGCTGGTAGCCGTCGCGATCGGGGTTGAAGGCGCCCAACGCATCGCCGGGCGACAAGGCGGAGACGCCGCGGCTGCTCTCGCGCGAGAGCGAGGCGGCGTAATCGACACCGGCGCCGGAGCCGTCGACGCCGACACTGGCCTCACGCGCTCGATAGCCGCCGAGGGCGGCGGCGCCGTTGACGCGAACAGGCCCCTCGCCGCGGCGCGTGAAGATCAGCACGACGCCGCCGACGGCGTCTGCGCCGTACAAGCTCGACGCCGGCCCGCGCAGCACTTCGATGCGCTCGATCTGGGCCAGGCCGAGCGACTCGAACTCGGCCTGGCCGAGCGTCGCCGAGCCGACGCGCACGCCGTCGATCAGCACGACGGTGCTGTTCGTGCTGGCGCCGCGAATGAAGAAGCCCACGTTCTGCCCCGGTCCGCCGTTGCGCGCGAGCTGCATGCCGGCCTCGCGCCGGATCAGGTCTTCGACCGAATCGGCGCGGCTGGCGCGGATGCGAGGCGCATCGATGACGACGATGTCGGCCGCGCTTCGAGACAGCACCGCTGGTTCTCGTGTGCCGACGACTTCGACCGAGTCGAGCAGCGCCTGCGCCGTCGCGACGCTCGTGAGGCTGAAGATCGAAGACATCACGAGCAAGGCGCGACGCATGCGGCGAGCGCGCGGCGAGCGCGGCTGCGAAAGAGAGCAAGACATGGTGGGGACCCGGCCAACGGCACGCGACCCGCTTCCCCGCGGGCGCATGCGATATGGGCGCAGCCGAAGCCGTGCCCGCGTGTTGGCCGGTATCCGGGCTGACGGAGTCGACCTCGGCGACCTTCCCGGAGACGGCTGTCTCCAGTGGTCGTGCGCCGAAGCTGATGCTGCACCTGGAGGTGTCGCATCGTCCGCCGTACCGTTGCGGGGGCAGCGCGGTTTGGGCCGGCGCCATGCGCCAAAGCCGTCCGCTTCCCGTTTAACTGCAAAGGCATGAACGCCTTCACGGGCACCAACGAAGCGCATTCTAAGCAGGCAGTCCGCGCCGGAGCGGCGCCTACAATTCGCCACCGAACGCCCTCGACGGAGCGCCATGTCCCAGATCGAAGAACTCGCAGACCGGGTCGAGCGCTTGCTTTTGAGGCACGAGGAACTGCAGCGCACCAACGCGCTGCTCGAGGCGGAACTTGCCAGTGCAGCGAGCGAACGCGACAACCTGCGCTCGCGCCTCAACGCGGCTCGCAGCCGCATCGACGTGCTGCTCGAACGCCTGCCGCGCGAGCCGGTGGCCGGTCTCGACACGGCGGCCGATCCCGTCGCGCCGCCGACGCTGCGGAGCGTCGGGTGAAGCAGATCGAAGTCACCATCCTCGGCCAGAGTTATCTGCTCGGCTGCCCCGAAGGCGGCGAGGGCTCGCTGCTCGAAGCGGTGGCCGACGTCGACCGCGAAATGAGTGCGATCCGGGACGGCGGCAAGGTCAAGGCGCGCGAACGCATCGCCGTGCTGGCCGCCCTCAATCTCGCCTTCGCGCTCGCCGAACGGCCGCGCAAGCCGGCGCCCTCGGGCGAAGGACCGCACGCGGGCGAGGTCGACATCGGCGCCCTGATTCGCCGCGTGAACATTGCCCTCGGTGCCGACGGGCAACTGCTGTGAAGCAGCCACTTTTCGAACGTGCTGGCGTAAACTCTTTTCGTCCGTCGCGCTCGCGTGAACTCTATATTTCCTTGAACCGATGCTCGCAAGAGCAAGGGCTTGGAACATCGCCCGATAGGTGTGATCGTCTCGCGTCAGATGAACCCGACATCGGGCTGACCTCGCCCACCTGAACTGCCTGGGTTCAGGAATGCGGTTCACGGTTCGCGCCGGACACCTAATTCAACGCGGCGCATCGCCATGCACTACTGGTTGATGAAGAGCGAACCGAGCGAATGCGCGGTCGACGATGTCGCCGCCGCACCGAAGCAGACGGTGCCCTGGGTCGGCGTGCGCAATTTCCAGGCTCGCAACTTCATGAAAAAGGAAATGGCGCTCGGCGACGGCGTCCTCTTCTATCACTCGTCGTGCCCGGAGCCGGGCATTGCCGGCCTGGCCGAGGTGGCGTCGGCGGCGTACCCCGACGCGACACAGTTCGACCCGGAGAGTCACTACTTCGACGCCAAGTCGCACGCAGAATCTCCGCGCTGGTGGCATGTCGACGTCAAGCTCGTGAAGAAGACGCCCCTTCTCTCCCTCGCCACGATGCGGTCGCTGCCCGAGCTGGCATCGATGCGCGTCCTCGCCCGCGGCAATCGCCTCTCGATCACGCCGGTGAGCGCCGAAGAGTGGGCGCAGGTCACGCGTCGCCTGCTCGACGTGGCGGGCTGAGCGTTCGCGGCCACCGCTGACACGTCTTCGCGTTCGCAACGAACTTGGGCATCTCCGGCTACATCCGCGAAATCGGCCGCGGCAAAGAAGGCGCACGGTCGCTCGACCGCGCCCAGGCGCGCGACCTCATGGGCCAGCTGCTCGACGGCCGCGTCACCGACCTCGAGGTCGGCGCCTTCGCGCTGGCCATGCGCATCAAGGGTGAATCCGTGGCCGAGCTTGCCGGCTTCCTGGACGCCGTCGACGAACGCTGCATCGGCCTGCACACAGGCGCGCCGACCGTCGTGCTGCCGTCGTACAACGGCTCGCGCCGCCTGCCGAACCTGACCGCGCTGCTCGCCATGCTGCTGGCGCAAGACGGCATCGCGGTACTCGTGCACGGACCGGCCCACGATGCAGCGCGCGTGACCACGGCCGAAGTCTTTCGCGACCTCGGTCTCGCCTGCGCCAACGACGCCGTCGACGTGAGCGCCGCATGGCAGCGACGTGAGCCGGTCTTCATGCGCACCGAGACGCTGTGCCCGCCACTGGCGCGTCTGCTCGCCGTGCGCGCCGTCGTCGGCCTGCGCAACTCCGGCCACACGATCGCCAAACTGCTGCCTGCTTTTCGTGGCGGCCAGGTGCTCCGCGTCGTCAATTACACCCACCCCGAGTACGGCACCTTGCTCGGCGAGTTCCTGGCCGTGACCATGGCCGATGCCCTGCTCATGCGCGGCACCGAAGGCGAACCGGTGGCCGACGCCCGCCGGCGGCAAAAGCTCGACGTCTTCATCGCCGGCGTCGCCCGGCCGGAGCTCTCCCTGCCGGCGCAGGAGGGCGTGCTGACCGAGCTGCCGGCACTGCCACGAAGCAACGACGCCGCCGCCACCGCACGCGCGATCCAGGACGTGGTGAATGGCGCCCTCGCCGCGCCGCGAGCGATCGCGGCGCAGGTCGACTGCCTGCGCCGCGCACTGGCAGCGCTCGGGCTCGAGAAGCCGGCGGGGTCCTTGCCCGCCGATGTCGCCGCCGGGCAATGAGTTCTTCGCCCACCCGGCGCCGGCTCTTGCGCCACTTCAGGCTCTCGTTCTCCTGGAAAGCCTAGTTCGCTACGACGCCGTCGTCGTCGGCGCCGGTGCCGCCGGCCTCTTCTGCGCCGCACGGGCGGGGCAGCTCGGCCTGCGCGTCCTCGTCATCGACCATGCCGAGCGGGTGGCCGAGAAAATCCGCATCTCCGGGGGTGGCCGCTGCAACTTCACCAATCGCGATCTCGAGCCGCAGGCGCCCGAGCGCTGCTTCCTGAGCGAGAACCCACGCTTTTGCCGTTCGGCGCTGGCGCGCTACACCCCGAGCGACTTCGTTGCGCTCGTCGAGCGCCATGGCATTCGTTGGCACGAGAAGCACAAGGGACAGCTCTTCTGCGACGGCGCCAGCACGCAGATCATCGAGATGCTGCTGGCTGAATGCAGCGACGGGAGCGTTCAGCGATGGCAGCCGTGCGCCGTCGACTCCGTGACGCACGGCGACGGCCTGTTTCGCCTTGCGACCTCGCGTGGTGCTGTCGCGGCCAGGCACCTGGTCGTCGCCACCGGCGGCCTGTCGATCGCAGCGATCGGCGCCACCGACTGGGGCTACCGCGTTGCCCGCCAGTTCGGCCATGCCATCGTCGAAACCCGGCCCGCCCTCGTGCCGCTCGTTTGCTCGGGAGCGCCCTGGCAGCCGTTCGCCTCGCTGAGCGGCGTGTCGATGCGGGTCCATGTCGAGACCGAATCAGCAGGGCGCCGTTCGACCGGTTTCGACGAAGACCTCCTGTTCACCCACCGGGGTCTGAGCGGCCCGGCCGCGTTGCAGATTTCGACCTACTGGCGCCCCGGCGGGCGGATCGCCCTCGACTTGCTGCACGACACTGACTGGCCTTCGGTGGTGGCCGCGGCCAAGAGCTCGGGCCAGCGCGTGGCAACGCTGCTTGCCGGCGTGCTGCCACGTCGCCTCGCCGATGCCTGGCTTTCGCCCCAGCCCGAATTCGCGCAGCGGCGGGTGGCCGACTGTCGCGATGCCGACCTCACTGCGCTCGCTGCCAGCCTCGGCCACTGGACAGTGGCGCCGGCCGGAACCGAGGGCTACCGCAAGGCCGAGGTGACCGCCGGCGGCGTCGACACGCGCGAGCTCGATTCGCGCAGCTGCGAGAGCCGCCTGGTGCCCGGGCTCCACTTCATCGGCGAGGTGGTCGACGTGACTGGTTGGTTGGGCGGGTACAACTTCCAATGGGCCTGGGCCAGCGCCGCCGCCTGCGCGAGCGCGTTGGCCGGGCTATAATGCCCGGCTAAGTCGAGACCAGCCGCTTCGGGCAGCATTGCCCAAAGACGCCAAAGTTTCCTGCACTTCCCTGCACTTCTGCACACCTTCTGCTCCAAAGGCCTTCGCTGTAAATGACCACGATTCGCGTCAAGGAAAACGAGCCGTTCGACGTTGCGCTTCGCCGCTTCAAGCGCACCATCGA
>CAXSEJ010000109.1:4644-8602 GCA_964236395.1 uncultured Rhizobacter sp. | reverse complement strand
TGGCCGGCGCCGTACTGGCCCGCGGGGATCGTGCCCTCGAAGCGGCCGTAGTCGACCGGGTGGTCTTCGACGTGCACGGCCATGCGCTTGTCGGCCGGGTCGAGGCTCGGGCCCTTGGGCACGGCCCAGCTCTTGAGCGTGCCGTCGAGCTCGAGGCGAAAGTCGTAGTGCAGGCGTGAGGCGGCGTGCTTCTGGATCACGAAGCCGAACTGGCCGGCGGAAGCGTCGCCACCCTGCGGCTCGCTCGTGATCTTGAAGTCGCGCTTCTCGAAGTAGGGCGCAAGTGCCGCCTTCGACCCGGTCGTGCTCATGGTCGGTCTCCGCCTCGTTGTTCGCGCGCCAGCTTGTCGAGGAGGCGCGGCACCTCGGCCGGCAGCTCCCGCGCCAGGTAGCCGAGCGGGCCGATGCGCTCGGCCAGCGCGAGGCCGGCCCGCGCATGCACGGCGACGCCCCAGGCCGCCGCCTGCTCGAGTGGCGCGCCACGGGCGGCGAGCCCGGCGACGATGCCGGCAAGGGTGTCGCCCGAGCCCGAGGTCGCGAGGCCGACGTGGCCGCCGACGTGGCGCCAGGTGCGGCCGTCCGGCGTGGCGATGATGGTGGTGGCACCCTTCAGCGCGACGACGGCGTGCCAGCGCCGCGCCGCGTCGCGGGCCGCCTCCGCCGGGTCGGCCTCGATGGCGCGCTTGTCCTTGCCCGTGAGGTGCGCCATCTCGCCGGCGTGCGGCGTGAGCAGCGGCGGGCGCTCGAACGGCTCGCCGCCGCCGACGACGCTCATCGACTGGGCATCGAGCACCCAGGCCGCGTCGGTCGGCGTCGAGCTCATGAGCCGCCGGGTGAACGCCAGGGTTGCCGTCTCGTCCTGCAGGCCGGGGCCGACGACGACCGCATCGGTGCGCGCCAGCAAGGGCTCGAGCAGAGCGACGCCGGAGAGTGCCAGCCCGCCCGACGACGTCTCCGGGAGCGCGACCACGCGGGCCTCGGGCAGGCGCAACGCCAGCCCGGGCGCGACGCTTGCGGCGGTCGCGACCTGCAGCTTGCCGGCACCGGCACGCAGGGCCGAGACCGCGGCGAGCCAGGCCGCGCCGGGCATCTCGCGGCTGCCGGCGATGACCAGCGTGCGGCCGCGGCCTTCCTTGTCGCCGTCGCTCTCGGGCTGCGGCAGCGGCCAGCCGGCGAGCAGCGCGGCGTCGATGTCGATCATGACTTGGGCGCCGCCGGCATGTCCGGCGCGGCCGTGACCGGCGCGCCGGCTTCGCGCAGCGGCGAGACGAAGTTCTCGAGCGTGCGCACCAGCTTGCCGTGGCGGCCGGCGGCCGCCTGAAACTCGTAGGCCGTGACGCCGCAGTTGGGCACGTCGGCGGTCTTGTCGACGGCCAGGATCTCGGCCTCGTCGAGCCGCTCGAGCAGATAGCGCATGCAGTTCACCGTGACCTGATGAGCGACGACGAGCACGTGCTCCTGCCGGTACTCGCGCGTCACCATCTCGAGGAAGCTGCGCAGGCGCAGGATCACGTCGCACCAGCTTTCGCCGCCGGGCGGGCGGAAATAGAACTTGCCGACGTGGCCGCGCTGCTCCGCCAGCTCGGGGTACTTCTCGCGGATGCCGTGCACCGTCAGCCGGTCGAGGATGCCGAATTCCTTCTCGCGCAGGCGCTCGTCGGTGCGCAGGCGCGTGACCGCGCTCTCGCCCGCCGCGTACTGCGGGTTGGCGCGCACGCCGGCGAGGATGCGCTCGGCCGTCTGCCGGGCACGCACGTACGGCGAGCACAGCACGACCTCGGGCATCGCGTCGACCGGCAGCTGGCCGAACCACTGGCCGAGCGCATCCGCCTGCTGCTCGCCGAGGGGCGAGAGCGGCACATCGACGTCGCGGTCGGCGATGTCGATGGTGTGCAGGCCGCCGGCCTCGGCCGCGTCACGCGCGACGTTGCCGGCGCTCTGCCCGTGGCGAACGATCCAGAGGGTTTGGGGCCATTTTTGTTCCACCGCGACGCTTTCGTTGCCATGCGCCCGGGCAATCGTTGTGCCACTCGCTCGACCCGGTCCGGGGCGCGCGCCGCGGCGCATGCGACACGCCCGCGGAAGCTAGATCACCCTGTTCGTCAGCGGACGGTTCATTGCAATTTGTCTGCGGATGAACTAGATTCGGCCATCCCGGTTTTGCCGGTCGCCGCGCCGCGCCGTCACGTGTCGTGCGGGGCGTCCTTTCATCGATGAGCGCTCTTCTCAAATCCAGCTCCGGCGCGGTCGACCTGGCCTCGGCCGAGGCGGCGGCCGCGGCCCTGCGCACCTTCTTTCGCCTGGCCGATGCCTGGGGCCTGTCGGTGCAGGAGCAGACGGTGCTGCTCGGCGTCGCCCGCACCACGCTCTACCAGTGGAAGCAGGGCAAGGTCGCGCCGCTCGACCGGCACCTGCTCGAGCGGCTGTCGCACCTGTTCGGCATCTACTCGGCGCTGCAGATCCTGTTTCCGGCGACGCGCCGCGCCGACGAGTGGGTGAGAAAGCCCAACACCGCGCCGTTCTTCGGCGGCCGCTCGGCCCTGGAGCGCATGCTCGGCGGCCAGGTGGCCGACCTCTTCGTGGTGCGCCAGTATCTCGACGCGCAGCGCGGAGGCAAGGCGTGAACGCAGCGGCGCGCACCTCGGCCGCAGGCCAGCCGGCCGTCACCGACGTGGCCTGGAAGCCGTCGTTCCGGCTCATTCCCTCGCGCTATCCCACGGTCGGCCTCTACGACGCCATCGCCGACCCGGCCGACCTCGACGTGGTCTTCGCCATCGAGGCGCTGGCGAACCCGCGCATCCGCTGCGAGCTCGGCGAACTTGCCCTGGTGCCCGCAGAAGAGCGCGTGAGCGGCCCGGGCGCGACCACGATCATGGCCGCCTTCACGCACCTCAATCCCGAAGGCTCGCGCTTTTCCGACGGCAGCTACGGCGTCTACTACGCGGCGCGCTCGCTCGAGACCGCGATCGCAGAGGTCGGCCACCACCGGGCGAACTTTCTGCGCCGCACGTCCGAGCCGGCGATCGACGTCGACCTTCGCCTCGTCACGGCCACCGTCGATGCTTCGCTGCACAGCCTGCTCGATGTCGGCGCGGCGGCCAACGAAGGCCGCTTCGCGGGCGTCCTCGATGCCGACGACTACGGGCCGTCGCGAAGCCTGGGGCGCACGCTCCGTGAAGCCGGCAGCTGGGGACTCGTCTGGCCGAGCGTGCGCCATGCCGGCGGCGAATGCGTCGGGCTGTTCCGGCCACGAGCGCTGCGCAATGCGAAGGCCGCGATGCACCTGGCCATGCACTGGGACGGCAACCGTTTCAGCCACTGGTACGAAAAGCGCGAGCCACACCCCGTCAACGACTGACGGCGGCGGGCCGAGGATGCGCTGCATCCGCTTACACCGGCGCCAGATTCTTTCAACAATGGCGCTTTGCGGATCCGGAGGCAGCGTGGCCGCCCCGGTGGCGGCCACGAACGGACGCGATTGAGTCATTCCGGCGCGTCGATGCGACCGGTGATCGGCGCAGACCGGCGGGCACGGCCCCTGCGTTGGAGCGGAAGGATTCGCCGCCCCGAGGTCACGCTTGCTGTACCTGCTCCTGGTCTTCGCCCACCTGCTCGCCGCCTCGATGGCACTCGGCGCCATCGTCGCCACGGATCTGCGCCTGCTCTCCAAGCTCGCGCAGGACCGTTTGCGCATCGCGCCGCCGAACGAGTTCGTCGCTCGCATCGTGATGGTCGCGTTGCTGATGCTCTACGCCACCGGCGGGGCCATCGTCGCGCTCGGCGTGCTCGACCGCCCGGACTACCTCACGAACCCGAAACTGCAGGCGAAGGTGCTGTTGGTGGTGCTGCTCACGCTGACCACCCCGTGGTCGCGCCTGCTGGCCGCACTGCGCTCGCTGCGCGTGCCGAAGATGTTCATCCTCGTGCTCGGGATGGCCTACCGCTACCTGTTCCACCT
>CAXSEJ010000109.1:0-4634 GCA_964236395.1 uncultured Rhizobacter sp. | reverse complement strand
CCCGAAACTGCAGGCGAAGGTGCTGTTGGTGGTGCTGCTCACGCTGAATGCCTTCGTGCTGCACCGGCTCACCTTCCCGCGCCTGGCGCGTGGCCGCCGCGTGGCGCGCTGGCACGCCGCCGACTGGGTGATGGTCGCGGTACCGGTCGGCATCTCCAATTTCCTGTGGATGTTCAGCGCCTTCCTCGGCATCGCCCGACCGTGGAACTACACCATGCCGCTGCGCGACATCCTCGAGATCGCCGCCGCGCTGTACGTCGTGGCCCAGTGCGGGGTGTTCGCCGTCCTCGCCATCGCCAGCCGCGGCATCGAGCCTGATCGCAAGCGCTTCACCGACCTGCTGACGCGCTCGCTCGCCTCGGTCGGCAGCCTGGGCCGGCCGGCACCGGCCGAGGCCGAGGCCGCATCGCGTCGGCCGCGGCGCTCGCGCTGGTCGCGCGCGCCGGTCGAAGCCATGTCGGAGCCGCAGGGCCCCGGCGCGACGGCGGAAGCCGCGCTGACCGGGCGGCCGGCACTGCGACTGGTCGACACCGGCGCGGCGCCGCTGACGGCACGCCGCCGCACGCGCTGATCAGCGCGCGCGTGGCCGGCGCCCGGTGACGGGGTACTGCGGGTCGGTGTAGCCGGGCGTCGAGGCGTGGCCCGGCGCGACGAGCGAGTCGACGAGCGCCTCGTCGGCGGCATCGAACGGTGCGCCGACGGCATCGAGGTAGTCCTGCCACTGGACGAGCGTTTTGGGCCCGCCGATGACGCCGTGCACCAGCGCGTTGTTCCAGACCCAGCCGAGCGCGAACTGCATCGGCGTGCGGCCGCTCGCCGCCGCGTGGTCGACGACGCGGCGGGCGAGCGCCAGCGACTCGGGCCGGAACTCGGTCTGCAGGATGCGCGTGTCGTTGCGAGCCGCACGCGAACCCTCGGGCGGTGCCGCGCCCGGCCGGTATTTGCCCGACAGCACGCCGCGCGCGAACGGGCTGTAGGCGACGACGCCCAGCCCATAGTGCGCGCAGCACGGCAGCAGCTCGGTCTCGATCTGGCGCGACATGGCGTTGTAGGGCGGCTGGCACACGATCGGCGGCTGCATGCCCGCCACACGGCACATCTCCGCGATGCGCGCCACGCGCCAGGCGCGGAAGTTCGAGACGCCGAAGTAGTGCACCTTGCCGCTCTCCTGCAGGTGCTTCATCGCCAGCACCGTCTCTTCGAGCGGCGTGGTCTCGTCTTCGCGATGGAGATAGAGGATGTCGAGCCAGTCGGTGCCCAGCCGGGCCAGGCTCGCATCGACCCCGCGCAGCATGTGCAGGCGCGAAAGGCCGCGCTCGTTGGCGCCGCTGCCGGTGGCGTTGGCCACCTTGCTGGCCACGACCCAGCGCTCGCGGTCCGTGGCGATGAGGCGCCCGGTGATGCGCTCCGATTCGCCGCCCGCGTAGGCATCGGCGGTGTCGATGGCGTTGACGCCGGCGTCGCGCGCCGCGGCGACGATGTTCGCCGCCTCGGCCTCCGCCGTCTGGTCGCCGAACATCATCGTGCCGAGCCAGAGCGGTGTGACCTTGAGGCCGCTCGCGCCCAGCGACGTGGCGGTCATCGATTCAGCGGTGGCCATCTCGCAGCTCCCTTTTCAAAACCTTGCCGATGGCGCTGCGCGGCAGCTCGGCGATGAAGTGCAGCACGGCGATGCGCTGGGTCTTGCCCAGACGCGCGTTCGCCCAGCTCCGCAGCGCCTCTTCGTCGAGGGCCGCGCCATCGCGCCGCACGACCCAGGCCGCGGGCGTCTCGCCCCACTGTTCGGAGGGCACGGCGGCGACCGCGGCATCGGCCACGCCGGGGTGGCCGCGCAACACCGCCTCGAGGTCGCTCGGGTAGATGTTGAAGCCGCCGCTGATGATCACGTCCTTGCGGCGGTCGAGCAGGGTCAGGAAGCCTTCCTCGTCGAAGCGGCCGACGTCGCCGGTGCGAATGAAGCGCTTGCCGGTGGCGTCGAACCATTCCGCTTCGGCGGTCTTCTCCGGCTGGCCGAAGTAGCCGGTCATCATGCCGGCCGAGTGGCCGACGACCTCGCCGGTCGACCCCTTCGGCAGCTCGCGACCGTCTTCGTCGATGACGCGCAGATCGTGCCCTTCGGGCGGCTGGCCGACCGTGTGGAGCTTGGTCGGGTGCTCGTGCGCCGCCAGGATGCAGCTGCCGCCGCCTTCGGTCATGCCGTAGAACTCGAGCAGGCCGCCCGGCCAGCGCGCCAGCACGTCGGCCTTGAGCGCCGCGGCGAAGGGCGCGCTGGTGCAGAACTTGAAGCGAAACGAGCTCAGGTCGTGCGCGGCGAAGCGCGGGTTCGCCATCAGGCGCTGGTACTGCACCGGCACCAGCATGGTGTGCGTGGCGCGGTGCTGCTCGGCCAGGGCCAGGTAGGCATCGGCGTCGAAGCGCGCCATCAGCACGACGGTGCCGCCGAGCGCGATCGTCGGGAAGAACGAGACGAGCGTGGTGTTGGAGTAGAGCGGCGTGGCCAGCAGCGTCACGGCGCGCTCGTCATAGCCGAAGCGGTGGCCGCGCGAGACGTGCGCCCAGCGCATGCCGTGCGGCTGGACGATGCCTTTGGGCGCGCCGGTCGTGCCCGACGAATAGATGATGTTGAACGGCATCGTCGCGGTCACGTCGACGGCTCCGGGCACGCTGCCGGCCGGTGCGAGCCAGTCCTCGAGCGGCGTCGCGGCCAGGTCGGCGGCGGCCGCGTCGAGCGCGACGCACGGCGGCAGCGCCTCGGCACCGGCGATCAGCTCGAGCGCCACCGCATCGACGAACAGCAGCCGCGCCTTCGCGTCGCGGAGCATCGACGCGAAGCTGGCCGGCGTCACCGACGGCGCGAGCGGCGCAACGACCACGCCGATACGCAGGGCGCCGAGAAACACCGCGGCGTAGCTCACCGAGCTGCCGGCGCAGATCGCGATCGCGTCGCCGGCGACGAGGCCCTCGCGCTGCAGCGTCGCGGCGACGCGGTCCATCAGCGCATCGAGGCCGGCGTAGTCGAGCGCGCTGGCCGCGTCGATCAGGGCGAGGTGCCGCGGGGCAGCGACGGCACGCTCGTGGACTCGCTCGGCGATGGTCTGGTACGGCAGGTCGGTCATGTCATTTGCAGAGGCGGCGCTCGGCCGATTCTGCCCGCACGATGTGCGGACGATCCCCTTCGACCGCCTGAGCGGCCTGTACCGAAGCGCCGTCAGAGCGGCCGGACCATGCGGTCGAGCAGGTGGTCGATCGCCGACTCGATGTCGCCGCGGCGGCCGGTGTGCACGGCGGACGTCTGGATGATCGTGCTGCGCGGCGCCACCAGCCAGTGGAAGCGCTCGCGCAGGGGCAGCCGGCCGATCGCGCCCGCCGCCGGGCCACCGGCACAGACCGCCGAGATGGCCGCCAGCGCGCCCCGCACGGCGCTCAGGTCGATGCCGGGGTCGAGGGCGCGCAGGCGGCCTTCGTCGACGGCGAAGCGCGCCGCAAGGTAGCCGAGGGCATCCGACGAGACGATGGCGCCGACGTTGACGAACTCGCCGCGCTCGACGCGCGGCACGACCCGGACCACCGCGTAGTCATATGTGCACAGACCGGGCACGGGCCGCCTCCTCCGCGAAGAGGCGCGGCGATTGCAGCCGCTGCTTCAGGTATCGCGCATAGGCGCCGCGTTGCTCGGCCGGGTCCCGGAATAGCGGCTCGTCGCCGAGCCAGGCATCGGGCACGAGGGCGACAACCGCATCGATGACGTCTGGACCCAGGCGCGCGCTCATCGCCTCGTCGGCCTCGGCAAGCCCGCTCGCGAACGGCAGCAGCACGTGCTCGCGGATGAGCGCGAACGGGCTGGCGGCCCGGCTCATGAAGTCGCGCCAGTCGTGGTGGAAGTAGAGCGCGGCGCCGTGGTCGATCAGCCAGAGCGCGCCGTGCCAGACCAGCATGTTGGTGTTGCGCGGTGTGCGGTCGAGGTTGGTGACGAAGGCGTCGAACCAGACGATGCGCGAGGCGAGCTCGGCGGCCGGCTCCATGACGAGCGGATCGAAGGTGATCGAGCCGGGCAGGTAGTCGAGCGCGAGGTTGAGCCCCGGGCTGCTCGCGACCAGATCGCTGCTGGCCCGGATCAGGTCCTGGATTTCGGGGTCGGGTTCGGTGCGCGCCAGGTCGGCATCGAGAAGGGCGAACACGATCTCCGGCACCGGCAGTCCGGCGGCGCGGGCCAGTTCGCCGGCGATCAGCTCGGCGATGAGGGCGCGCGGGCCCTGGCCGGCGCCGCGAAACTTCAGCACGTAGAGGCCGTCGTCGTCGGCCTCGACGATGGCCGGCAGCGAGCCGCCTTCGCGCAGCGGCGTGACGTAGCGCGTGGCGCTGACGGTTCTCACCGGCCGACGTTCGTTCGTATCATTCGACCCCCGTTCCACGGGCGATTCTAGAAGCGGCAAGCCTTGAAAGCGGCAGCCGCCGCCGCCATGTCGAACCGCGCCCCGACACCTTCCCAGCCGACAAAAAGATCATCATGGACAAGCAAACCCTTTCCTTCCAGGCCGAGGTCAAGCAGATCCTGCACCTCGTCACCCACTCGCTGTATTCGAACAAGGAAATCTTCCTGCGCGAGCTGATCTCGAACGCGTCGGACGCGTGCG
>CAXSEJ010000108.1:0-8643 GCA_964236395.1 uncultured Rhizobacter sp. | reverse complement strand
CGCGCGGCTCGCTCACCACCTTCTCGATCGCCAACGACGTGGCCAAGTACTTCGCCATCATCCCGGCCGCCTTCGCCACCACCTACCCGCAGCTCGCCGCGCTCGACGTGATGCGGCTGACGAGCCCGTCGTCGGCGATCCTCGCCGCGGTGATCTTCAACGCCATCGTCATCGTCTTTCTGATACCGCTCGCACTGAAGGGCGTGAAGTACCGGCCGGCGCCGGCGGCGCAGCTGCTGCGCCGCAACGTGCTGATCTACGGCGTGGGTGGCCTCATCGTCCCCTTCGTCGGCATCAAGCTGATCGATCTTCTGCTGTCGGCCGTGCATCTCGCCTGAAGCAAGGAACCACCGTGAACTCCGTCATTCGTCCCGCCGTCGTGCTTTTCATCGTCCTGTCCCTGCTCACGGGCCTGGCCTACCCGCTGCTCGTCACCGGCATCGCCGGCGTGGCCTGGCCGGTGCAGGCGGGCGGCAGCATCGTTCGTCAGGGCGACAAGGCGGTCGGCTCGCTGCTCATCGGCCAGACGTTCACCGATCCGAAGCACTTCTGGGGCCGCCCGTCGGCGACGTCGCCCTTTTCGAACAACGCCACCGCCTCGAGCGGCTCGAACCTGGGCCCGTCGAACCCGGCGCTGGTCGACGCGGTGAAAGGCCGCATCGCCGTCCTCCGCGCCGCCGACCCGGGCAATGCGGCGCCGGTGCCGGTCGACCTCGTCACCGCCTCCGGAAGCGGTCTCGATCCCGACATCAGCGTCGCGGCGGCGAAGTACCAGACGGGCCGGATCGCGCGTCTTCGCGCCATGCCGGTCGAGCGCGTCGATGGCCTCGTCGACCGTCAGGCGCGCGGCCGCTGGCTCGGCTTCCTCGGCGAGCCGCGGGTCAATGTCCTGGCCTTGAACCTCGCGCTCGACGCGGACAATCCCAGGCCGTGAGCGACGCCTCCCGGCCGGACCCCGACGCCCTGGTCGAGAAGATCAGGACCGAGGAGGCCCGGGCGGCGCGCGGCCGGCTCAGGATCTACTTCGGCGCCTCGGCCGGCGTCGGCAAGACCTACGCGATGCTGGGCGCCGCGCGCGCCCTGAAGGCGGCGGGCACCGACGTGATCGGTGGCGTGATCGAGACGCACGGCCGCGCCGACACGACGGCACAGCAAGCCGGGCTCGAGATGCTGGCGCGCCGGCCGCCGCCCGCCGGCGGTGCGGCGGCGCTGGCGGAGTTCGACCTCGACCGGGCGTTGACCCGGCGGCCGGCGCTCATCCTGGTCGACGAGCTCGCGCACTCGAACGCGCCCGGCTCGCGCCACCCGAAGCGCTGGCAGGACGTCGACGAGCTGCTGAGCGCCGGCATCGACGTCTGGACCACGCTCAACGTGCAGCACCTCGAGAGCCTGAACGACGTCGTCGGCGGCATCACGGGCGTGCGTGTGCGCGAGACGCTGCCCGACACCTTCTTCGACCGTGCCGACGAGGTCGTGCTCGTCGACACGCCGGCCGACGAGCTGCTCGGCCGCCTTCGCGCCGGCAAGGTCTACGGCGCGGTGCAGGCCGAACGCGCCGCGGCCAGCTTCTTCCGCAAGGGCAACCTCATGGCCTTGCGCGAGCTCGCGCTGCGCCGCACCGCCGATCGCGTCGAAGACGACGTCCAGACCTACCGCAGCGACCGCTCGATCCAGAGCGTGTGGAAGACGGAGGCGGCGATCCTCTGCTGCATCGGGCCGAGCGAGGGCGCCGAGCACGTCGTGCGAAGCGCGGCGCTGCTCGCCCGCCAACTGGCCGTCTCCTGGCACGCGGCCTACGTGGAGACGCCCGCCCTGCAGCGCCTCGACGAGGCGCGGCGGACGCGCATCCTCGCCACCGTGAAACTGGCCGAAGAGCTCGGCGCCACGACCTCGGTGCTGCCGAGCGACGACGTGGCCGCGGCGATCGTCCACCACGCGCGCGAGCACAACCTCTCGAAGCTGGTGATGGGGCACCACCAGGCCAGCGTCTGGCGGCCGGCCGGCACCCTGGCGCAGCAGCTCGGCAGGCTGGCGGCCGACGTCGATCTGATCGAGATCGGCAAGCCCGTCACCGCTGCCGTGGCCGGCCCGAAGCGGTCCACGGCCGGCGCGGCGCCGCCCCGGGCGAAGTTTCGGCTCGAGGGCTACGCCGTCGCCCTGGCCGCGTGCGCCCTGCTCACGGCGGCCGTCGTGCCGCTGGCGCGCATCCTCGACAACGCCAACATCGTCATGCTCTTCCTGCTGGTGGTCGTGGCCGTGGCGCTCCGCTACGGTCGCGGGCCGGCGGTCCTGGCCGCCTTCGTCAGCGTCGGCTGCTTCGATTTCTTCATGGTCTCGCCCCGGTTCTCGTTCGAAGTCGGCGACGTGCAGTACCTGCTGACCTTCGCCGTGATGCTCGCCGTCGGCCTGGTCATCGGCCAGCTGACGGCCGGGCTTCGCTTCCAGGCCGGCATCGCCACGCATCGCGAGCGGCGCTCGCGATCGCTGTTCGAGGTGGCACGCGACCTTTCCGGCGCCCTGGCCGTCGAGCAGGTCCTGGAGACGTCGACCAAGGCCATCGGGCGCGAGTTCCGCACCCGCGTGGCGGTCTTCGTCCTGACCGACGACGACCGGCTCTCGCTCGCGACCGGCCCGCTCGAAGCACCCGGCCCGCTCGAAGCACCCGGCCCGGACCCCGGCACCGCGCAGTGGGCCTTCGACCATGGCCAGGCCGCCGGGCTCGGCACCGACACGATCGCCGGCAGCGCCTGGCACTACCTGCCGCTCAAGGCCGCCATGCGAACGCGCGGTGTGCTGGCCCTGCAACCGCAGAGCGCGCGGCTGCTGTCGGTGCCAGAGCAGCGCCGTCAGCTCGAGACGTTCGCGGCGCTGACGGCGACCGCCCTGGAGCGAGTCCACTATGTCGACGTCGCGCGCCAGGCGACGGTCCATATCGAGTCGGAGCGGCTG
Source organism: uncultured Rhizobacter sp. (assembly GCA_964236395.1). Taxonomy (GTDB): domain Bacteria; phylum Pseudomonadota; class Gammaproteobacteria; order Burkholderiales; family Burkholderiaceae_C; genus Schlegelella_A. The sequence goes on along the minus strand of CAXSEJ010000108.1, from coordinate 5,694 downwards.
CGCAATTCGCTCCTCTCGGCGCTCTCCCACGATCTGCGCACGCCGCTGGCCGGGCTCGCCGGCCTGGCCGAGAGCTTGCAGCTCACCGAGCCGCCCCTGACTGCGCCGCAGCAGGAGATCGCCGAGGAGCTGCACGCCAGCGCGCTGCGGATGAGCGCGCAGGTCATCAACCTGCTCGACATGGCACGCATGGAAAGCGGCCTGTTCCGGCCGACGAAGAGCTGGAACTCGGTGGAGGAGATCATCGGCAGCGCGATCCGGCTGTCGCGTCAGGCGCTCGGTGCACGCACGCTGAGCACCCGCGTGCCGGCCGATCTGCCGCTGGTCGAGTGCGACGCCGTGCTCATCGAGCGCGTGCTCGGCAACCTGCTCGAGAACGCCGCCAAGTACACGCCTGCCGACGCCTCGGTCGAGATCGTCGCGGGCCGCGAAGGCAACGAGATGAAGGTGAAGGTGATCGACACCGGACCGGGCATCCGCCCCGGACAGGAGGTCGCGATTTTCGAGAAGTTCACGCGCGGCGTTCACGAATCGGCGACCACCGGTGTCGGCCTGGGGCTGGCCATCTGCAAGGCGATCGTCGAGGCGCACGGCGGCCGCATCGTCGCGGCGAACAGGCCGCAGGGCGGCGCCGAATTCGCCTTCACCTTGCCGCTGAGCGACGCGCCCGCCTTGCCCGACGAGGCCGCCGCGATGGATGAAGAGTCCCATGGACGGTGACAAGCCGGTCGCCCTCCTGGTCGAAGACGACCGCGGCATCCGACGCTCCGTGCAGACCTCTCTGGCCACGACCGGCTGGCGCGTCTGCGAAGCCGGGACGCTGGCGCAAGGCGTCGCCGACGCCCGGGCGACGCGGTTCGATCTTTTCGTCGTCGACCTCGGCCTGCCGGACGGCGACGGCATCGACCTGATCGCCGAGGTGCGCAAGCGCTCTTCGGTGCCGATCATCGTGCTCTCGGCCCGCTCGGAGGAGCAGCAGAAGGTGCGCGCCCTCGATGCGGGCGCCGACGACTACGTCGAAAAGCCGTTTCGCGTCGCCGAGTTCCTGGCCCGGGTCCGCGCCCACCTGCGGCGCCAGGGTACCGCCGGCGGCGCTGAACCGGCCGGCACCGTGGTCGTCGGCAGCATCGAGCTCGATGCCCGGGCACGCACCGTGCGCAAGTCCGGCGTCGAGGTCCATCTGACACCGATCCAGTTCAAGCTGTTCGCCCACCTGGTCGGCAATGCCGGCCGTGTGCTTACCCACCGGCAGCTGCTGCGAGAGGTCTGGGGGCCCGGACAGGTCGAGCACAACCACTACCTGCGCGTGTTCATGGCCTCGCTTCGCCAGAAGCTCGAAGACGACCCGGCGCAGCCGAAGTTGATCATCACCGAGACCGGCGTCGGCTACCGGCTGGTGGCCGGGTGAGGCATGCGGCTCGCCGCGAACACATGGAAGTCGTCGGCTCGATGGCGGAGCAAAAACACCTCGACGATTGACGGGCGCGATGGGCCTGCAATAAACCACGCCCCGCCTGCAACTTCGACCGATGGCCCGGCTCTGATCTTGCTTCGAGCAATATACTGAGGCGTTGCATGTCAGCTGGTCCGGGTCGCAGGGAGTCTTTCATGGGCGTCAAGTTGAAGGTGGCTGGCTGGCTCGTGGTCGGTGCCGTCGCCGGTGCGTTGGCCACCATGCAGTTCGCCGCCACCGCGCGCAACACGGTCGCCCGTCTTCCGGTCGAGGAACTCCGCCAGCTGGCCGACGTGTTCGGCATGGTCAAGAGCGACTACGTCGAGCCGGTCGACGAGAAAAAACTCATCGGCGACGCCATCAGCGGCATGGTCGCCGGCCTCGACCCGCATTCCCAGTATTTCGACAAGAAGAGCTTCAAGGAATTCCGCGAGGCGACCACCGGCCGGTTCGTCGGCATCGGCATCGAGATGGCGATGGAAGACGGCCTGGTCAAGGTCGTGAGCCCGATCGAGGGCTCGCCAGCGTTTCGCGCCGGCATGAAGAGCGGCGACCTCATCACCAAGATCGACGAGACGCTGGTCAAGGGCCTGAGCGTCGACCAGGCCGTCAAGCGCATGCGCGGCGAGCCGAACACCAAGGTCGTGCTCACCGTCTTCCGCAAGAGCGAAGGCCGCACCTTCCCGGTGAACATCGTGCGCGAGGAAATCCGCACGCAGAGCGTTCGATCGAAGGTGATCGAGCCGGGCTATGCCTGGCTGCGCGTCTCGCAGTTCCAGGACCGCACGGTCGACGACTTCACGACCAAGCTCGCCGAAATCTACAAGCAGGAGCCCAACCTGAAGGGGTTGGTGCTCGACCTGCGCAACGATCCGGGCGGCCTGCTCGAAGGCGCCATCGCCGTCTCGGCCGCCTTCCTGCCGAGCGAGTCGGTCGTGGTCACCACGAACGGCCAGATCGCCGACTCGAAGGCCACCTTCAAGGCCGCGCCCGAGTACTACCAGCGGCGCGGCGGCTCCGACCCGCTCAAGCGCCTGCCCGAGGCCGTGAAGCGCGTACCGCTGATCGTGCTCGTCAACGAAGGCTCGGCGTCGGCGAGCGAGATCGTCGCCGGTGCGCTGCAGGACTACAAGCGCGCCACGATCATGGGCGCGCAGACCTTCGGCAAGGGCTCGGTGCAGACCGTGCGCCAGCTCTCGCCCGACACCGCGCTGAAGATCACCACCGCGCGCTACTACACGCCGAGCGGCACCTCGATCCAGGCCAAGGGCATCGTGCCCGACGTCATGCTCGACGAGACGGCCGAGGGCAACCTGTTCGCGGCGCTGCGCACCCGCGAGGCCGACCTCGAGAAGCACCTGCAGAGCGGCCAGGGCGCCGAGGTGAAAGACGCGGCGCGCGAGAAGGCACGCGAGGAAGCACGGAAGAAGTTCGAGGCCGACACGGCCGCCCGCGGTGGTGCGCCCAAGCCGCCGCCCGAGTTCGGCACTGCCGAGGACTTCCAGCTGACCCAGGCGCTCAACCGCCTCAAGGGCCGGACGGTGATGGCCAGCAAGACGGCCGTCGAGCGCAAGCCCGAAGTAGAAACGAACTGACCGACGACGACCTGCTGCGCTACTCGCGCCACCTGCTCCTCGACGACATCGGCATCGAGGGCCAGGCCCGGCTCGAGGCGGCGCACGTCCTGGTCATCGGCGCTGGCGGACTCGGCTCGCCGGTCGCTCTCTACCTCGGCACCGCCGGCATCGGCCGCCTGACGCTCGTCGACGGCGACAAGGTCGACCTCACCAACCTGCAGCGCCAGATCGCGCACGACCTCGACTCGCTCGGCGAACCGAAAGCGGAGTCGGCGGCACGCGCGGTGACGGCCATCAATCCGCGCATCGAGGTCGTGGCCCTCGTCGAGCGCGTCGACGGCGCCCGGCTCGACGCCCTGGTCGCCGACGCGAACGTGGTCGTCGACTGCAGCGACAACTTCGTGACGCGGCAGGCGGTGAACGCCGCCTGCGTCGCCTGCACGGTGCCCCTCGTCGCCGGCGCGGCCATCGGCTTCGACGGCCAGGTCGCCGTGTACGACACGCGCGATGCCGCCTCGCCCTGCTACGCCTGTGCCTTTCCGCCCCACGCCTCGTTCGCGGACGTGGCGTGCGCGACCATGGGCGTGTTCGCACCGCTGGTCGGCATCGTCGGCAGCATGCAGGCGGCCGAAGCGCTCAAGCTCGTCGTCGGCATCGGCCGCTCCCTCGCCGGCCGGCTGCAGATGCTCGACGCCAGGACGATGGAGTGGACGGAGCTGCGGGTCGAGCGCGCGCCGGCATGCGCCGTGTGCGCGACCCTGCGCTCGGATTAGGGCGCGCCGCGACGAGCGCCGGGGCGTGGAGCACGTCGTGCCCGGCGGCGAACCGCGCCAGCGCGGCCGTGTCCATGAATTCGCTCACGACGATGCGGGCCATCGATCCTTCGGAGGTCGCTGCCTGGGCACGATCCTGACCGCCGCCTGCCTTAAGCTCGGCCGATGAACCAGCCCAGCGTGCCGACACGCACCTTCGCCACCGCCCAGCAGGACGCCGAGAAGGAAGTCGAGAGCCCGAACTCGCGCTACGAAGGCCCGGAAAGCGCGTACCGCCTGGCGTTCACGGACACCGAGTTCCTGCTCCGCGAGGAGTTGCGGCCGATCCGCATGCAGCTCGAGCTGCTCAAGCCGCAGCTCGTCCAGGACGAGCAGGGCATCGAGGCGACGATCGTGATCTTCGGCAGCGCCCGCATCCTCGCGCCCGAGGTGGCGATGGCCGAACTCGACACGGCGCGCGCTGGCAGCGATGGCCGTGCGCTCCGGGCGGCCGAGACGCGGGTCGAGATGTCACGGTTCTACGACGAGGCCCGGCGCTTCGCCGCCATCGTCACGCGCCGCTCCGCCTCGTTCGACAAGCCGCTCTACGTCGTCACCGGCGGCGGGCCGGGCATCATGGAAGCGGGCAACCGCGGCGCCTTCGAGACGGGCGGCAAGAGCGTCGGCCTGAACATCGTGCTCTCCCACGAGCAGATGCCCAACCGCTACATCACGCCGGAGCTGTGCTTCCAGTTCCATTACTTCGCGCTGCGCAAGATGCACTTCCTGATGCGCGCCGTGGCACTGGTGTGCTTTCCCGGCGGCTTCGGCACGCTCGACGAACTGTTCGAGGTGCTCACCCTCGTGCAGACCGGCAAGTCGCGCATGCGGCCCATCGTGCTGTTCGGGCGCGACTTCTGGACCCGGCTGATCGACTTCGACCTGCTCGTCGAGACCGGCATGATCGCGCCGGAGGACGTGAAGCTCTTCCACTTCGTCGAGGACGCCGAAGAAGCCTGGGCCATCCTCGCCGCCGAGTACGGCTACGGGCCGACCGACACGATGGTATGAACCGCCGCATCAGCCTCATCGGCGCGCCCACCGACATCGGCGCCGGCAGCCGCGGCTCGAGCATGGGCCCGGAGGCACTGCGCGTCGCCGACATCGGCCCGGTGCTCGCCAGCCACGCCCTCGAGGTGCAGGACCGCGGCAATCTCTCCGGGCCGCCGAACCCGTGGCAGGCCGCGAGCGAGGGCTACCGGCACCTCGACGCGGTGGCCGAATGGAACCGAGTTGTCCACCAGGCGGTGTACGCCGAGCTCAGCGGCGGCCGCATGCCGATCCTGCTCGGCGGCGACCACTCGCTCGGCATCGGCTCGATCAGCGCCGTCGCCCGCCATTGCCGCGACACGGGCAGGAAGCTGCGCGTGCTCTGGCTCGACGCCCATGCCGACTTCAACACCAACGTGCTCACGCCGAGCGGCAACATCCACGGCATGCCGGTCGCCTGCCTGTGCGGCTACGGACCCAGGGAGCTGGTCGAGATCGGCGGCCACGTGCCGGCGATCAGCGCCAGGCAGGTGCGCCAGATCGGCATCAGGAGCGTCGACGCGGGCGAGAAGCGCCTCGTCCACGAGGCCGGCCTCGAGGTCTTCGACATGCGCTACATCGACGAGATGGGCATGCGCCACACGATGGAGCTGGCGCTGGCCACCATCGACGCCAACACCCACCTGCACGTGAGCTTCGACGTCGACTTCCTCGACGCCGAGATCGCCCCCGGCGTCGGCACCACCGTGCGCGGCGGCCCGACGTACCGCGAAGCGCAGCTGTGCATGGAAATGATCGCGGACACCGGCGCCCTCGCCTCGCTCGACGTGATGGAGCTCAACCCGGCGCTCGACGTGCGCAA
>CAXSEJ010000107.1:0-8686 GCA_964236395.1 uncultured Rhizobacter sp. | reverse complement strand
GGCCGGACAGGTTCACGAGCAGGTGCCGATCGCTCGCCAGCGTCGGCGCGAGCTGCATCGCATAGGCGACGGCGTGGCTCGATTCGAGGGCCGGGATGATGCCCTCCGTGCGACACAGGCGATGGAACGCGGCGAGCGCGTCGTCGTCGGTGATGCTCACGTACTCGGCCCGGCCGATGTCGTGGAGCCAGGCGTGCTCGGGGCCCACGCCGGGATAGTCGAGGCCGGCCGAGATGGAGTGCGTCAGGGCGATCTGGCCGTCGCCGTCCTGCAGCAGGTAGGTGCGGTTGCCGTGCAGCACGCCGGGGCTGCCGCCGGTGATCGACGCCGCATGGCGGCCGGTGGCGATGCCCTCGCCCGCCGCCTCGACGCCGATGAGGCGCGTCGCCGGATGGCCGATGTACGGATAGAAGATGCCCATCGCGTTGCTGCCGCCGCCCACGCAGGCGATCACGGCGTCGGGCTGGCGGCCGATCAGCGCCGGCATCTGCGCCACGCACTCGTCGCCGATCACGCGCTGGAAGTCGCGCACCATCATCGGGTAGGGGTGCGGCCCGGCCACCGTGCCGATGATGTAGAAGGTGTTCTCGACGTTCGTGACCCAGTCGCGCAGCGCCTCGTTGAGCGCGTCTTTGAGCGTGCGCGAGCCGCTCTCCACCGGAACCACCGTCGCGCCGAGCAGCTTCATCCGGTAGACGTTGGGCGCCTGGCGCTTCACGTCGTCGCTGCCCATGTAGACGACGCACTCGAGCCCGTAGCGGGCGCAGATCGTCGCCGTCGCGACGCCGTGCTGGCCGGCGCCGGTCTCGGCGATGACGCGCGGCTTGCCCATCCGCCGCGCCAGCATCGCCTGGCCGATGGTGTTGTTGATCTTGTGCGCGCCGGTGTGGTTGAGGTCCTCGCGCTTCAGGTGGATCTGCGCGCCGCCGATTTCTCGGGAGAGCCGTGCCGCGTGGTAGACCGGGCTGGGCCGGCCGACGAAGTGGGCAAGCTCGGAGCGGAATTCGGCGTCGAACGACGGGTCTTTCCTGGCCGCCTCGTAGCAGGCCTTCAGCTCGTCGAGCGCGTGGACGAGCGTCTCGGCGACGAAGCTGCCGCCATAGGGGCCGAAGTGGCCGCGCGCGTCGGGCTGCTGGTATTCAGGTGTGGCAGGCATGTCGGTCGGTCTAGGTGGGCGTGTCGTCGAGCCGGGCATCGGCCTCGCGCACCGCATCGCAGAATCGGCGGATCGCCGCCGGGTCTTTCACCCCGCGCGACGACTCGACACCGGAAGAAACGTCAACGGCCCCCGGCCGCAGCTGCGCCATGCCGGCAGCGACGTTTCCTGCATGCAACCCACCAGACAAAACGAGCCGACGCCTTGCAACGCCGGCCGGCACGAGCGACCAATCGAAGACCTTTCCACTGCCGCCCCAGCCTTCTGCGTGGGCATCGAGAAGCAGCCCCTGGGCGGCCTCGAAACGGCGCGCGAAGTCTAGCAAATCGAACCCGGGCGCCATGCGCGCGGCGCGCACGTACGGGCGGCCGTAAGACGCGCAGTCGGCGGCGCTTTCGTCGCCGTGGAACTGCAGCACCAGCGTGGGCAGGGCTGCGAGCGCAGCCTCCACCGTGGCGCGCTCCGCGTTGACGAACAGCCCGACCGGCGTCATGAAGGGCGGCAGCACCCGAGCCACCGAGACGGCACGGTCGAGCGAGACGAAGCGCGGACTGCCCGGGTGAAAGACGAGGCCGATCGCGTCGGCGCCTGCCTCGGCGGCCGCGGCCACATCGCCTTCCGTAGACAGGCCACAGATCTTGATGCGCGTGCGCCGCCTCATGGCCTGCTGCGGATGCCGAAGCCGCGGTCAGCGCAGCCAGTCCATCGCTGCGGTCCGGTCGGGGATGCCATGGGCGGCATCGTAGTACGGGCCCAGGAAGTAGAGGCCGGCGGCGGCGAAGGTCGCGGCGGCGAGGCGGCGGTCGCGTGCCGCGAGCACGTCGCCGAACCAGGCGACCGGCTGTGCGCCGCTGCCGACGGCGACGAGCGAGCCGACGATGTTGCGGATCATGTGATGCAGGAAGGCGTCGGCATCGAAGTCGAAGCGCCAGTACGCGCCGCGACGATCGACCGTCACCCTGCGCATGCGCTTGACCGGCGAGAGCGCCTGGCACTCCGCGGACCGGAATGCGCTGAAGTCGTGCTCGCCGACGAGTCTCGCGGCCGCCTCGCGCATTGCATCTCCGTCGAGGCGGCGATAGCTCCAGCCGACCAGGCCGGTCTCGAGCCCGGGCCGCACGGGCGCATCGAGCAGCAGGTAGGCGTAGCGCCGGCCGAGCGCGTCGGCGCGGGCATGAAAGTGCGAGGGCACGTGCCGGCACCACTGGACGGCGATGTCGTCGGGCAGGAAGCGGTTGGTGCCGCGCAGCCACGACTGCTCGGTGCGGTCGAGGGGCGTGTCGACATGGACGACCTGGTTGACGGCGTGCACGCCGGCGTCGGTGCGGCCGGCGCAGAGGCACTGCACCGGCTGGGCCGCAAAGGCGGACAACGCCGCCTCGAGCCGGTCTTGCACCGTGCGCCCACCGGGCTGACTCTGCCAGCCGCTGTAAGCCTGGCCGCGGTACGCGACGCCGAGGGCGATGCGCATCGCGCGCCCCCGGCTCCCGGCCTCAGCCGAGGTCGTCGATCATTCCCTGCGCCTTGGTCTTGGTCGAGCCGCTGGCTGTCGCCAGGACCTCGCGAAGCAGGTCGCGAGCACCGTCCTTGTCGCCGATGCGCTGGAACTCTTCGGCCAGCTCGAGCTTGCGCGCCAGCGGGTCCTGGTCTTCGTCGACATCGACGAAGGGCACCTCGATGGCATCGAAATTCGCCGCCGAGGTGGCGGCGCTCGTGCTCGGCGCCGGCTTGTCGAGGTCGAGCGAGATGCCGCTCAGGTCGAAGGCGAGCGGCTCGTCGCGATGATCGGCCCCGTCGCCGCGCGACTCGTTGGCCACGAGCGGCATCTTCAAGGTCGTCGACTGAAACCGCGGCTCGTCGTCCATGCGAGGCGCGATGGCGTGCGTGCTGTCGAGCGGCGCCGATGAAGACGGCACGCCAGCGTCGGGGTCGTCGAGGTCGAGGTCGATGCCGGTGAACTCGCTGTCCTGGATCACCGAGTCGGCGACCGACGAACCGAACTGCGAGGGCACCGGGATGACCGACTGCGGCATCGTGCTCGCTCCGAGCGGTTCCGACACCTCCGCGGGCTCCGCATGCCGATCGGGCATGCCGCCCACGCGATAGAGCGAGTTGTCCGGGTCGATCTGCGCACCCAGCTCCTGCGCCTTGGCCCAGTCCTCGCCCTCGCCGTGGGTGAGCGCGAAAAGCTGAGTGGCGAGCAGCTCGAAGCCCTTGATGTCGCGCCGCTTGGCGTACACCTCGAGCAGCTTGGTCCGAATCGCCAGCCGCTCGGGGCTGCTGCGCATCGCTTCCTTCAGGATCTCTTCGGCCTGCAGGTCGCGGCCGTAGGCCAGGTAGACGTCGGCCTCGGCGACCGGGTCGACGTCGCCGATCGCGTCGAGCTGCGAGAGCGAGTACGTCATCGACGACGATGTGCCGCCGGCGTCGCGCGTGTCGATGCGCTGGCCGCCGCTGGCGCCGAAGAACGAGTCGGGTTGCAGGCGGCTTTCGAGGAACGAGGTTTCGCCGCTGTCCTTGCGCGAGCGCTGCGTGTAGCGCCAGGCGCCATAGCCGGCGAGCAGCAGCACGAGCAGGCCGCCGCCCAGGTAGTACGGGTTCTCGGTGAGCTGGTCGACGAAGCTCGGTTCGACGGCGGGCTTGCCCGTCGGCCGAGGCGCCGGACGCGTGACAACGGCGCTGGCGGGCGGCCGGGCGACGACGGCTGCGGGCATCGACGCCGGCGTGCTCGCCGCGCCGACGATCAGCGGCGCCACAACGACCGGAGCGACGATCGCGGGCACCGATGCAGCGATCACCGCCACCGGCGCGATCACCGGCGGGGGCACCGGCACGATCACCGGCGCCGCAGGCGCAGCGATCACCGGCGTCGGCGCTGGCGCCGCGGCCACGATCACCGGCGCCGGAGCAGGTGCAGCGGCCGGCGGCGTTGCGCTGCCGGCCGAGGCCGTGCCTTGCATGCGCTTCAAGTCGGCGAGGTTCTTGTTCAGCTCCGCGACACGGGCCGCGGCGGCCTGCTGTTCCCGTGCGGCGGACAGCTTCGCTTCGGCCGTACCGGTGCCGGCGGCGGAGGCCGCCCCGCTCTTGCTCAGGGTGAGCTTGTCGGGCGTGGGCGTGGCCGATTGCTTCTTGTCGTCGACCGACGCCTGGACCTTGCCACCGCTCTGGCGCGGGCTCGGCTCGGCACGCGGAGCCAGCGCCGACGACGCGAGTCGCTGGCGATAGGCGCCGAAGTCGGCGCTTTGCGCCTGGATGGTCTGCCGCGCTTCGCCGGCCGGCGTGGCCGTCACGGCCTCGGCCGTCGGCACCGACAGCACCACGCCGGCCTTCAGGCGGTTCATGTTGCTGCCGACGAACGCGTCGGGATTGGCGCGGAACAGCGACACCAGCATCTGATCGAGCGACACGCCCGGCCGTTGCGTGCGACCGGCGATCTTCGAGAGCGAATCGCCCGGGCGGACGCGGTACTCGTCGCTCCCCGCGACGCCGACGCTCGCCGCCCGCGGCGCGGGCGTCGGCTCGTCGGCCGGTCTGGTGGCCGATGCGGCGGCACGCGCTGCCGCCCGACGATCGCGCGCTTCCGCCCGTGCGGCTTCGCGCGCTTCCCGAGCCGCCGTCGACGGCGACGTCGTGGTCGACGAAGGCGGCAGTGGTGCCGGAGCGGCAGGCGCTGCCGAGATGACGGGCGACGTGCTCGTACCGCCCGGCGACGTGGGCGCGGCGGCGCGGATCGCCGTCGGCGGGTCGAACAGCAAGGTGTACTCGCGCACCAGGCGGCCCGTGGCCCACGAGATCTCGAGGATCACGTCGACGAAGGGTTCCTGCACACCGCGGGCGCTGACGAGACGGACGAACAACCGGCCGTCGGCGCGCTTTTCGAGCGAGGCCCGGGTGCTCGGCAGCACCGGGTTGTAGTCGACGTTCGCTGCGCGGTACGACTCCGGCGGCGCGACGCGGATCTTCAGGTTGGCCTGCTCCTCGGCCGTCATGCTCGTGATGTCGATCTCGGCGCGAAGCACCTCGCCGAGCGAGGACTGCACGTTGAGCCGGCCGAGACCGAGCGCAGAGACGACGGGAGAGGCAAGACAAAGCGCCGCAGCGGCAACGCTCGTCAGCGCAAAGCGCCCCGAGAACTTCAGTTTTCTTTTCAAGGCGTCTCCCGGGAATGACGATGCGAAAGCGCTCACGTGCTCGCTGGAGCGGCGCATCGTAAAGACGGAAATGACCATAACATCAGCCAGATAGGGTGACAAGCTCATGCAATGGCTGACATTCTCGGAAGCGCTGCTTCCGAGTCTTCTTCACGCCGTTGTTGCAAGAGGGCAACGAGCGCAAGTGCAATTCGGCACGCCTCATCGCTCGAGCACGATGCGCAGCATGCGGCGCAGCGGCTCGGCCGCGCCCCACAGCAGCTGATCGCCGATCGTGAAGGCGCCGAGGTAGCGCTCGCCCATCGCCAGCTTGCGCAAGCGGCCGACCGGAATGGTCGGTGTGCCGGTCACGGCCACAGGCGTGAGATCTCGAACCGTGTCGGTGCGCGTGTTGGGCACGAGCTTCACCCAGGCGTTGTCGGCGGCGATCATGGCTTCTATATCGGCCAAAGGCACGTCGGACTTCAATCGGATCGTCAACGACTGGCTGTGACAACGCATCGCACCCACGCGCACGCAGGTGGAGTCGATCGGCACCGGCTGGGGGCGGCCGTCGCGGCCGTCGCGACCGAGGATCTTGTTCGTCTCGGCGGCGCCCTTCCACTCCTCGAGGCTGGTGCCGTCGCCGCGGTCGACGTCGATCCACGGGATCAGGCTGCCGCCGAGCGGCACGCCGAAGTGCGCCGTCTCGTCGCCCGTCATGGCTCGCTGGCGCTCGGCGATGCGGCGGTCGATGTCGAGGATCGCCGACTTCGGATCGGCGAGCAGTTCGCGCACTTCGGAGTGCAGCATTCCGTACTGGCTGAGCAGCTCGCGCATGTGCTGTGCGCCACCGCCTGACGCCGCCTGGTACGTGATGCACGTCATCCACTCGACGAGATCGGCCTTGAACAGCGCCCCGACGCCCATCAGCATGCAGCTCACGGTGCAGTTGCCGCCGATGTAGTTGCGCACGCCCCGCGACAGCGCGTCCTGAATCACCGGCAGGTTCACCGGGTCGAGCACGATGACCGCGTCGTCCTGCATGCGCAGCGTCTTGGCGGCATCGATCCAGAAGCCCTTCCAGCCGGCGGCACGCAGGCGCGGATAGACGTCCTTCGTGTAGTCGCCGCCCTGTGCGGTGACGATCGTTTCGCACTGCTTCAGCGCGTCGATGTCGAAGGCATCGTGCAGGCGTGTCTCGTTCTTCGCGTGGGCGGGCGCTGCGCCGCCCTTGTCGCTGGTGCTGAAGAAGCGCGGCTCGATGAGCTCGAAGTCGCCTTCGGCAGCCATGCGCTCGAGGAGCACCGAGCCCACCATGCCGCGCCAGCCGACCAGTCCCGTGAGTTCCATCGTCGTCCCTTTAAGTCTTGCCCTTGGGGGCGGTTCCTGAACCGGCCGCCTGGCCGGAGAGGGCAAGACGAACGGGCGCGTGTCTAGAGCTTGGTCGTGGTCGCGGTCGCCTTTTTGCCGCGCAGCGCAGCGACGACGGCGTCGCCCATCGCGCGCGTGCCGACCGACGCCATGCCTGCCGAGGCGATATCGGCCGTTCTCAGCCCGGAGGCAAGCACTGCCTGCACCGCCTGCTCGACGCGGGCGGCGGCTTCGGGTTGGTGGAGCGAGAAGCGAAGCATCATGGCGAGCGAAAGAATTGTAGCCAGCGGGTTGGCGAGATCTTTGCCCGCGATGTCGGGCGCGCTGCCGTGGCTCGGCTCGTACAGGCCCTTGCCGTTGGCATCGAGCGAGGCCGACGGCAGCATGCCGATAGAGCCGGTGAGCATCGCCGCCTCGTCGGACAGGATGTCGCCGAACATGTTGCCGGTGACGATGACATCGAAGCGCTTGGGCGCGCGCACGAGCTGCATGGCGGCGTTGTCGACGTACATGTGGTCGAGCGCGACGTCGGGGTACTCGGCGTGCACCTCGGTCACCACGTCTTTCCAGAACTGGAACGTCTCGAGCACGTTGGCCTTGTCGACGCTCGTCAGCCGCTTGCTCCTTTGCCGCGCGGCGCGGAACGCCACGTGGGCAATGCGCTCGATCTCCGGGCGGCTGTAGCGCATGGTGTCGAAGGCCTCGTCGGCGCCGGCGAAGGGCCCGTCGGGGGCAGCCCGGCGGCCGCGCGGCTGGCCGAAATAGATGTCGCCAGTGAGCTCGCGGATGATGAGGATGTCGAGGCCGCCGACCAGCTCCGGCTTGAGGCTCGAGGCGGCGGTCAGCTCGGGGTAGCAGATCGCCGGCCGGAAGTTCGCGAACAGGCCGAGCTCGCGCCGCAGGCCGAGGATGGCCTGCTCGGGGCGCAGCGAGCGCTCCAATGTGTCGTACTTCCAGTCGCCGACCGCGCCGAACAGCACCGCATCGGCGGCCTTGACGAGCGCCAGCGTGGCCGGCGGCAGCGGATGGCCATGCGCTTCGTAGGCCGCACCGCCGACCAGCGCACGTTCGGTCTCGAAGCGCAGGTCGAGCGCGCCGAGCACGCGCTCGGCCTGGGCGACGATTTCGCTGCCGATGCCGTCGCCGGGCAGGACGGCGATCTTCATGGCCGCGCCCTCACCGAACGGTCGCGGCCAGCCATGGCTTGGCCAGCAGCCGCTCTGCCTCGAAGGCGCGAATGGTCTCGGCGTGGCGCAGCGTCAGCGCGATGTCGTCGTAGCCACCGAACAGGCAGAACTTGCGAAACGGCTCGATCTCGAACGGCAGCTCGACGCCGTTGCCGCGCGCGACGACCTGGCGCTCGAGGTCGATGCTCAGCCGGTAGCCTGGAAACGCCGCGACCTCGTCGAACAAGGCCGCGATGTCGTGCTCGGCCAGGCGGATCGGCAGCAGGCCGTTCTTGAAGCAGTTGTTGTAGAAGATGTCGGCGAAGCTCGGCGCGAGCAGTGCCCGGAAGCCGAACTGCTGCAGCGCCCACGGCGCATGCTCGCGCGAAGAGCCGCAGCCGAAGTTGTTGCGCGCCAGCAGGATGGAGGCGCCTCGATAGCGCGGCAGGTTGAGCACGAAGTCGGCGTTGACGCGGCGAGTCGACGGGTCCTGCCCGGGCTCGCCGGCATCGAGATAGCGCCAGGCGTCGAACAGGTTGGGGCCGAAGCCCGACTTCTTGATCGACTTCAGGAACTGCTTCGGGATGATCGCGTCGGTGTCGACGTTGGCCCGGTCCATCGGCGCGACCAGGCCGGTGTGCACGTGGAAGGCTTCCATGACTACCTCATCTTCCTGACGTCGACGAAGTGACCCTCGATCGCAGCGGCCGCGGCCATCGCCGGGCTGACGAGGTGGGTGCGGCCGCCGGCGCCCTGCCGACCCTCGAAGTTGCGGTTGCTCGTCGAGGCGCAGCGCTCGCCGGGCTCGAGCCGGTCGGCGTTCATCGCCAGGCACATCGAGCAGCCGGGCTCGCGCCACT
>CAXSEJ010000106.1:0-8713 GCA_964236395.1 uncultured Rhizobacter sp. | reverse complement strand
GGAGCTGGCGCAGGCCCTCGAACACGCCGTAGTCGAGGTAGCGGCGGTAGACGAAGGCGGTGACGAGCGACTTGAGCGCCAGCGCCCGGCCGCTCTCCACCGCCGCGCGCGGCGCGACGACGCGGCTCTTCAGCCAGGCGAAGCGTTCCCACTCGCGGCCGTGCGCCTGCAGGTAGTCCTCGAGCATCGCCATGCTCACGGCGGCCGGGCCCGACTTGCCGTTCGGGCGCAGCGCCAGGTCGACGCGGAAAACGAAGCCGTCTTCGGTCACGTCGCCGATCAGCGTGTAGAGGCTTTTCGCGACCTGGGCGAAGTACTCGTGGGCGCTGATGCGGTGCCCGCCCGCGCCGTCGCCCGCCGTCGTGCCCTCGTCTTCGTAGACGTAGATGAGGTCGATGTCGGAGGAGACGTTGAGCTCGCGCGCGCCGAGCTTGCCCATGCCCACGACCCAGAACTCGATCCGCCGGCCCGTGGCGTCGAGCGGCGCGCCGAAGCGCCTGTCCTGGAGCGACCGGGCTTCGGCCAGGGCAAGCTCGAGCGTCGCCTCGGCCAGGTCGGTCATCGCCTGCGTCACGTCGGCGAGGCCGGCCTGCGCCTCGACGTCGAGGACGGCCAGTCGCTCGAGGGTCAGCTGGCGGGTGATGCGCAGCGCCGCAGGCAGCGCGTGGCCGTCGGCCTGAAGCCGCGCGATCAGCTCGAGCAGCCCGGCGCGTCGCGGCAGGCCGGCCGGAAGGCGAGCCAGATCGCCACCGTAGCGGCGCCGGATGCGCTGCACGAAGCGGCTGCCGGCGGCGCCTTCGGTGCCGGGCACCGGCGCCGACCGTGACGGGTCGCTCGACGAGGCACTGACTGCGGCGGTCGGCATCGTTGCCCGGGTGCCTGCTGTGCTAGATTGAACCGAACGGCGCGGCACCGAAAGGCGAGAGGCGCCGTTGCAGCCCGCGCCACGCTCGCATTCGCAGGAGGGCGCGGCGCCTCGTCTCTCGACGCCCTGCCGATCGGCGAACCGCTTCGTTCATGTCTGCGAATCCATCCCTCGAAGACGCCGGTCGGGCGCAGCGCTCGACCGCGTCGCCCCGGTGGCGCGGGCTGCGAACGCTGTCGCGGGCCCTGGTTTGGCTGATCTTCGCGGCCAGCGCAGTTCTCTTCGCATGTTGGCTCTCACTTCACTGGCTGATTCTGCCGCACATCGACGAGTGGCGCGTGCCCCTGGAGACCCGTGCCAGCCGCCTGCTCGGTGCGGCCGTGAAGATCGGCGCGATCTCGGCACGATCGAGCGGCTGGGTGCCGGCCGTGGAGCTGCGCGACGTGCGCGTGCTCGACGCCGAAGGCCGCGTCGCGCTCGCCCTGCCCAAGGTCCACGCCGCGCTGTCGGCGCGCTCGTTGCTCGCGCTCGAGCTGCGCTTCGACCAGCTGCTGATCGACGGTGCCAGCCTCGACATCCGGCGCGACCCGAGCGGCCGAATCCGCGTCGCCGGCCTCGACTTCGCGTCGGGCAGCGGCAAGGACGACGACGACGTCGGCGCCGACTGGTTCTTCCGCCAGCACGAGGTCGTGATCCGCGGCGGCACCCTGCGCTGGATCGACGACGCACGCCAGGCGCCGCCGCTGGCGCTGGGCAACGTCGAGATCGTCGTGCGCAACGGGCTGCGTCGCCACGAGCTGCGCCTCGACGCCACGCCGCCGGCGGGCTGGGGCGAGCGCTTCAGCCTGCGCGGCGTGTTCGCCCAGCCGCTCTTCGCCGGCAGCGGCGAGTGGCGCCGCTGGAGCGGCACCGCCTACGCCGACCTGCCGCGTGCCGACGTGCGCGAGCTGCGCCGCCACGTGGCGCTGCCGTTCGAGCTGAGCGAAGGCGACGGCGCCGTGCGCGGCTGGTTCGACGTGAAGGACGGCGAGCCGGTCGGCGCCACCGTCGACGTCTCGCTGCGTGCCGTGACCCTGCGCCTGGCCAAGGACGTGGAACCGCTCGAGTTCGAGCAGGTGCAGGGCCGGATCAACGCCGAGAAGAAGGGCGAGCGCATCGCCGTCGCGGTGCGCCGCTTCGGCTTCCTGACCGGCGACGCCATCCGCTGGCCGCAGGGCGACCTGGACATCGCCTGGAACCGCGACCAGGCCGGCGCGGTGACCGGCGGCGAGTTCGCGGCCGAGCGGCTCGATGTCGGCGTGATGGCGCAGATCGCTGGCCGCGTGCCGCTCGGCAAGGCGGTGCGCGCGCTGCTCGCCGACGTCGCGCCGCGCGGCGTGATCACCCGCCTGAAGACGCGCTGGGACGGGCCGCTCGACGCGCCCGGGCACTACCGCATCGAGGGCCTGCTCAGCGACCTGTCGCTCGCCGCCCGGCCGGCAGCGCGCATCGACACCGTGGGCCGGCCCGGCCTGCGCAATGCGGCCGTCGAGCTGCATGCGAGCGAGACCGGTGGGCAGGCGCGGGTCGATATCCGGGCCGGCCTGCTCGACCTGCCCGGCGTGTTCGCCGAGCGCGAGCTGCCGCTCGACCGCTTGAACGCGAAGCTGGCCTGGAAGGTCGAGCCGGGCCGGGGCAGCGAGCCGGCGGCGGTGGTGGTCGAGGTGGGCGCGGCGACCTTCGCCAACGCCGACGCGCACGGCGAGCTGACGGCCACCTGGCGCACCGGCAAGACGACCAGCGGCCGCTATCCGGGCGAGCTGGTGCTCGACGGCCGGCTGACCGAGGCCAGGGCCGAGCGCGCGGCGCGTTACCTGCCGCTCGGCCTGCCAAGGCCCGTGCGCGACTATGTCGCCGGCGCCGTTCGCGGCGGCACCATCGCCAGCGCCGACGTCCGGGTGCGCGGCGACCTGCACCACTTTCCGTTCCACGACGCCCGGACGGCGCGCGACAGCGAGCTGCGCATCGCCGCGACGGTGCGCGACATGACCTTCGCCTACATCCCCGGCGACGTGTGGCCGCCGCTCACTGCCGTCGCCGGCGAGCTGGTGATCGACCACGACCAGCTCACGATCCGCAACGCGCGGGCGCGCCTGCAGGGCGTCGACTGGAGCCGCATCGACGGGCGCATCGCCCGGCTCGACACGGCGCCGCGCCTCGACCTCGCCGGCACGGCGCGCGGGCCGCTGGCCGAGATGCTCCGCTTCGTCAACGCCACGCCGCTCGGCGTGTGGAGCGCGGGCGCCCTGGCGCAGGCGAGCGGCAACGGCACGGCCGAGCTGCAGCTCGGCCTCGCCGTGCCGCTCGATCGGCCCGAAGCGACCGCGGTCAAGGCCGGCCTGGTGCTCGGCGGCAACGACGTCCGCATGACGCCGGACACGCCGCTTCTCGGCGGCGCCCGCGGTCGCGTCGACATCACCGAGAAGGGCTTCGCCGTCAGCCACGGCACGGCCCAGGTGCTCGGCGGCGCGCTCGCCTTCGAAGGCGGCTCGGCGACGCCGGGCGACGGCATCCAGCGCTTCACCGGCCAGGGCACGTTCAGCGCCGAGGCGCTGCGCCAGGCGAGCGAGCTCGGCACCGTGGCCTGGCTCGGCAACGCCATGACCGGCCAGGGCAGCTACAAGGCGGCGCTGACCTTTGCCGCCGGCCGGCCGCAGATCGACATCGCGAGCAACCTCGTCGGCGTGGCCGTCCAGCTGCCGGCGCCGTTCACGAAGGCGGCGGCGACGGCGCTCCCGCTGCGCGTGCGCACCGGCCCCGAGATCGGCGCCGCGGTCGGCTCGGCGGCGGCATCGGCGCCGCTGCGCGAATCGCTGCGCGTGGAGGTCGGCAGCGCGCTGCAGGCGCACATCGTGCGCGAGTGGAGCGGCGACTCGGCGCGTGTCGTGCGCGGGGCGATCCGGATCGGCGAGGCCGGCCGGTCGGATGCCGCTCCGGCCGACGAGCTCGCCTTGCCGGCGCGTGGCGTCGCCGCCACCGTGGCGCTCAAGCGAATCGACGTCGGCGAGTGGCAGGCCGCGGCCGATCGCGTGCTGCCGCCGGCGGCGCCGCGGCCCGCTGGCGGCACGCCGGCGCCGCCGCTCGTCTTCGACTCCGCCGGCGGCGAGGGCTACGTGCCCGACACCATCGCGCTGAGCGCGGGCGAGATCGAGACCGGGTCGCGCCGGCTCGGCAACGTCAGCGCGACTCTGGCGCAGCAGGCCGGGCTCTGGCGCGCCGACGTCACGGCCGATGAACTCGCCGGGCACGTCGAGTACCGCCCGGCACGGCGTGGCACGACGGCGGCCGGCCGGGTCTTCGCCCGCCTGTCGCGGCTGTCGCTGGCCAAGGGCGAGGCCGAACGGGTCGAGAGCCTGCTCGACCAGCAGCCGGCGAGCATTCCCGGCCTCGATATCGTCGTCGACGACTTCGAGCTGCGCGGCCGCCGCCTCGGCCGGCTCGAGATCGAGGCCGCCAACCGCGCCGTCGCCGGTGCGCCCGGGCGCGAGACGGCACGCGAATGGCAGCTCTCGAAGCTGAAGCTGGTGATGCCGGAGGCGCAGTTCGCGGCCACCGGCACCTGGGGCGCGCCGGCGGCGGCCGCGACGGGTTCGCCCGCCGGCGCGCCGCGCCGGGCGTCGATCGACTTCCACCTGGCGCTGGCCGACAGCGGCGCGCTGCTCGAGCGCCTCGGCATGGGCCGGGTGGTCAAGGGCGGCAAGGGCTCGCTCACCGGCGAGGTCTCGTGGCCGGGCTCGCCGCTCTCGCCCGACACCGCCAGGATGACCGGCCAGGTCAAGGTGGCGATCGAGGCCGGCCAGTTCCTGAAGGCGAGCCCGGGCGCGGCGCGCCTGCTCGGCGTGCTCAGCCTGCAGTCGCTGCCGCGCCGGCTGCTGCTCGACTTCCGCGACGTCTTCGCCGAGGGCTTCGCCTTCGACGACGTCATCGGCGACGTGAAGATCGGCGACGGCCTGGCCTCGACCAACAACCTGCGCATGCGCGGTGCCGCCGCGGCGGTGCTGATGGAAGGCAGTGCCGACCTCGAGCACGAGACCCAGGACCTGCGCGCGCTCGTCGTGCCGGAAATCAACGCCGGCACCGCCGCGCTGGCCTTCGCGGTGATCAACCCCGCGGTCGGCCTCGGCACCTTCCTCGCCCAGTACTTCCTGCGCGCGCCGCTCATCGCCGCGAGCACGCGCGAGTTCCATGTCACCGGGCCGTGGGACGATCCCAAAGTCGAGCGCGTCGAGCGCAGCCCGAGCACCGCAAGCCCGCCATGAAGATCGCCGCCCTGCAGATGGTCTCGACGCCCGATGTCGACCGCAACCTCGCCGTGGCCGGCGAGCTCGTCGCTGAAGCCGCGGCCGCCGGAGCCGGTCTGGCCGTGCTGCCGGAGTACTTCTGCCTGATGGGCCGCAGCGACCGCGACAAGCTCGCCGTCGCCGAGCCGGCCGGCGACGGGCCGATCCAGCGCATGCTGGCCGAGGCAGCACGGGCGCATGGCCTCTGGCTCGTCGGCGGCACGCTGCCCGTGCGGATCGATGGCCGGGACGACCGGGTCACCAACACCAACCTCGTCTTCTCGCCCGAGGGACAGCTCGTGGCGCGCTACGACAAGACGCACCTGTTCCGCTACGACAACGGGCGCGAGCACTACGACGAAGGGCGCACGCTGGTGGCCGGCACCGCGCCGGTCGCCTTTGCCGCCGGGCGGCTTCGCGTCGGCCTGAGCGTCTGCTACGACCTGCGCTTCCCGGAGCTCTATCGCGCGCTCATGCGGCCGCCGTGCGACCTGCTCTGCGTGCCGTCGGCCTTCACCTGGCCGACCGGCAACGCGCACTGGGAGCTGCTGCTGCGCGCCCGCGCCGTCGAGAACCAGTGCTACGTGATCGCCGCGGCACAGGGCGGCACGCACGAGAACGGCCGGCGCACCTTCGGCCACAGCCTGATCGTCGATCCGTGGGGCGAGGTCGTGGCGATGCGCGACGAAGAAGGCGCCGGCGTCGTGCTCGGCGAAGTCGACGCCGAGCGCATCGCCTCCGTGCGCCTGCAGCTGCCGGCCCTCGCGCACCGACGCGCCGCCTGAGCCACGGCCGTGCTCAGGCGCCGAGGAACTCGCCGACCGGCTTCAGCTCGTCGACGCGGTCGCAGATCGACTTCACGACCATCAGCACCGGCACGCCGAGGAGCAGCCCCCACACGCCCCAGAGCCAGCCGAAGGCGAGCACGCTCACGAACACCACGAACGGGCTCATTCGGCTGGCCCGGCCGGTGAGCCACGGCGTGA
Source organism: uncultured Rhizobacter sp. (assembly GCA_964236395.1). Lineage (GTDB taxonomy): Bacteria > Pseudomonadota > Gammaproteobacteria > Burkholderiales > Burkholderiaceae_C > Schlegelella_A. Next base: position 2,543 of record CAXSEJ010000106.1, on the reverse strand, counting down.
GCAGGTTGCCGATCACGCCGTGGATGAGGAACGAGGCGCCGCCGACGAGCAGCGCCATGTCGACGGCGCCGAACTGCATGAAGCCGACGAGCGCCGAGGCGCCACCGAGCAGCACCGCGCCGACGTACGGGATCAGGTTGGTGACCGCGGCCGCGACGCCCCAGACCGCGGCCTGATTCAGCCCGATCAGCCAGAACGCGAGCCAGGTCAGCACGCCGACGACCAGGCTCGTCACCACCTGCACGAGCAGGTAGCGCTGGATCTGGCCGTTGATCTCGTCGAGCGCCTGGATGGTCACGCGCTTCTGGCTCAGCGTGGGGCCGGCGAGCTTGACCATCTTGCGGCGGAAGGTGTTGCCCGAGGCGAGCAGGAAGAAGGTGATGAAGAAGACGACCAGCATCTGGCCGAGGAACGTTACGAGGCCGAGCGTGCCGCTCAGGAGGTAGTCGCGGACGTTGAAGCCGCTCTTCTCGACGACGACGCGGGTCACCTCCTTGGCCGGCGGCGACTGCACCGGCACCGGCCGCGGACGGTTCAGCGCCAGGCCCGACGCGCTGCGCACCGCGGCGGCGGGCTGCGACACCGCCGCCGCCGCCGAAGCGGCCTGCGTTTCTTCCGCCACCTTCTCGAATTCGGCGGCGGCCTCCTGCACCTTGGCCAGGGTGTCGGCGCGCTGCGATCGGCCCTGCACGCTCTGGCGCAGCTTCTGCGCGACCTCGGGCAGCGACTGCACGAGGGCCGTCGCATCGTCGGCCATCGCCCAGGCGCCGTAGCCGAGCCCGCCGAGCATGGAGAGCAGCAACACGCCGGCACCGGCGGCGCGCGGCACGCGCCAGTGCTGCAGCCGGTCGACGAGGGGAGTGAGGGCGTAGCTCGCCATCACGCCGAGCAGAACGGGGATGACGACCTGCTTGGCCCATTGCAGCGCGAACACGCTGGCCAGGACCGCCAGCACCGCCAGCGAGACGCTGCGGATGTCGACCGGCATGTGCAGCAGCACGCGCTGCTGTTCGGCGGCTTCGACGGCCGGAAGCGGCGCGACGATGTTTTCGGGGTTCTCGTCCATGGCGTCGTCGTGTCAGCAAACGTTGTCGTCGGCCAGCGTCACGTAGTGGCGGGCCAGTTCGGGTGGCTCGGGGGAATCGAGCAGGCCGCAGGTGAGGCGCAGCGCGTCGGCGGAGAGGTCGCTCAGGCGTGCGCCGTTGCTGAGGCGGGCAGCGCAGGCGACCCAGTTCCTGATGACGACCGGCCGCTGCATCCACGAGAGCGTCTGCAGTCGTGCCAGCGCCTCGACCATTCCGGCGGAAGCGGGCGGCAGCCAGGGTGGCACCTCGGCGAACGGTTCCCAGGTCGTCATCACCGCCTCGTACCAGCCCTTGCCCTGGGCGCTGTCGGCCTCGTCGCCCGGGACCATGCGCGACAGGAAGGCGGTGTAGGCGGCGACGTCGAGCACGTCCGACTCCAGCCACTCCGCGACGTCGGCGTTGACCTCGGACCGGGCGGCCAGGGGCAGCACCTCGCCGCACGCGCGGCGCATGGCCAGCCAGTGCAGCCGGTCGATCGGCCGGGCGACGCCGCGCGCGCCCATGACCCGGCGCGACGCCTTGAGCAGCTCCTGGCGCACCGCCAGCGGCTGCACCGCCATGCGCCTGAGCAGCCGCTCGAACCAAGGCAGCCGGGCGGCGCCCGAGAGCTCGGCCGCATGACGGCGCAGCGGCTCCACGCTCGGCAGGCCGCCGGTTTCGATCGTCCAGGCGCGCACGGCGCGCTTGCTGCCGGGCGGCAGCAGCAGGGCCAGCAGCGCGGCGTGCAGCTCGGTCGCGCCGAACAGCTGGCTCAGCCGCTGGGCGGCGTCGCGCTCGGGCACCACGTCGGCGTGCCCGGTGGCATGGGCGTCGAGGGCCGAGGGCAGGGGCGGCTCGGTCATCAGAACACCGCCGACGGACGAAAGCCGAACAGGCGCGCGACCAGCACGGTGGGGAACTGGTCGACGGCCCCGTTGTACGCGACCACGCTCTCGTTGAACTCGCGCCGGGCGAACGCCAATGCCACGTCGCCATGCGCCAGCCGGGCGTTCAGCTCGGCCAGGTCGACGCCGGCCGCCGACTGCACGGGCAGGCGTGCGCGCGCTTCGGCGAGGATGTCTTCGGCAGCGCGCAGGCTGGTGACGGCGCTCGCCGTCCCGGGCCGCACGGCTGCCTTCTCGCGCGCCGCGTCGGCCTGCCGGCAGGCGGCCAGCAGGGCGTCGAGGCGCGGCCCGGCGGCGACCAGCACACCGGAGAGCAACGCGTGCTGGGACTCGAGCAGCACCAGCCGTTCCCTGCACTGCACGTCGACGGCGGCGAAGCGGTCGACGAGGGTGCTGCGCAGCCGCACGATCCGGTTGTGGGCACCGACGACCCAGAACACCGCGATGGCCGCCGATGCGGCGAGGAGCGCCTGGGTCGCGGTCATGCGTGCGCGGGCCGTGCTCAGCTCGCGAGCCAGGTCTCGTAGCCCTTGCGGCGCAGGTCGCACGAGGGGCACAGGCCGCAGCCGTAGCC
>CAXSEJ010000105.1:0-8736 GCA_964236395.1 uncultured Rhizobacter sp. | reverse complement strand
GCGCCATGTCGAGCTCGCCGTTGACGAGCTTGTCGCGCACGCCGGCCCACGACGCTTCCTTGGTCGGAATGATCTTGATGCCGTACTTCTCGTCGAACTTGTTCACCGAGGCCATCACGACCGAGGCGCAGTCGGTGAGCGGGATGAAGCCGATGCGGATCTCCTTCTTCTCCGGCGCGTCGGAGCCGGCGGCCCAGGCCCGCGGCATGGCCGAGATGCCGGCCAGGCCGGCCGCGGCCGCAGACGCCGTCTTGATGAAGTCGCGCCGCTCGTCGCTCGTCGGTCCCTCGCGTGGGGTCATGTCGGTGTGTCCTTCGCCGCAGCTGAAAAAAAAGGCGTCACGATCGGGCCGGGCAAGCGTGGCAGCTCGCTGCTGAACGATCGGACGCCTTTGTCCAAACCCAGGAGACGCGGCCGCATCGTTGCTGCCGCAGGGAAGATCAATGCATGCGCCGTGCCAGCGCCCGTCTCGCCGGCGCGGCGCGGGCGACGATTGCTGCAGCGCACCATTGGCAGGCAGGGCGCGCACCAGGGGCGCGCGTCAGGCCTTGAAGCGGAGCAGCTCCTGGGCTTCGATCACGCTCTGCGCCACTTCGGCCAGGCGCTTGCCGCGGTCCATGGCGAGGCGGCGCAGGCGTCCGTAGGCCGCGTCCTCGCTGATCCCTGCCTCCGCCATCAGGATGCCCTTCGCCCGCTCGATGACCTTGCGGCCGGCGAGCTGCTGCTCCGCCTTCTCGAGCTGGGCGCGAAGTGCCGCGTCGTGCTCGAAGCGGGCGATCGCGACCTGCAGCACGGGCGCGAGCCGCGCCGGGTGCAGCCCGGCGACGACGTAGGCGCTGACGCCGGCGCGCAGCGCCCGGCGCATCGGGTCGTCGGCGGCGTCTTCGGCGAACACGACCACGGGGCGCGGGTGGCGCAACGACAGCACGGCGAGGTTCTCGAGCGTGTCGCGGGTCGGCGACTCGCTGTCGACGATCACGACGTCGGGCACGAGGCGCTCGACGCAGTCGTGGATCAGGGTCGCCGAATCGATCACGTCGACGACCTCGTGGCCCTGGCGCACCAGCTCCTCGCGAATGGTCGAGACCCGGTGCGCACCGTCGTCGACGAGCAGGACGCGCAGGCGCCCGGCAGGCTGGTTGGCGAGCGCAGAGCTCATGGCAAGGGCGGGTCGCAAGACCCATGCCCCGCCGCCGCCGGCGTCAGGGCGCGAGCGGGGCGGCGCAGTTCGCGCAGAAGCGCGCGCCGGCCGGTGCGGCGGTGCCGCAGGCCGTGCAGAAGCGCGCCGGCGCGGTGCCGACGGCCACCCGGGCCGCTGTCTGCAGCTCGCGCGGCAGGTGCTCGGCCGACGGGGCCGCGGCGCCGCCGCCTTCCATGGCCCGCTCGCCGGCATTGAGCGCGGCGATGCGCATCTGGTCCTCGCCGCTGAACGGCGCGACCAGCACGCTCTGGCCGCGCGCGAACTGCATCAATTCGGCCGCCAGGGCCTTGGCTTCCTGCTCGGTGGAGAACATGGCCGTCACCTGGCGCGCCTCGTCCTTGCCGAACACCACCGACTCGATGCGCGCGCGCCAGACGCGCAGCGTCATCGACTCGGTGCGCACGACGTGGTTCTCGGTGTTCATGCGGCTCGAGAAGTTGTTGCCCGTGCCGATGCGCGAGGTCTGGAAGCTGCCGACCATCTCGACCCAGGTGAGGACCGATTCGAAGTTGAAGCGGCCCCAGAGCCGCGCCGAGGCCTGCAGGCAGAAGGCGGCGACGAAGGCCAGGATGGCCGAGGTGCCGACCAGCGAGAAGCGGTTGTCCTGCCACGGCGCACTGGCGTCGAAGTCGCGCACGAAGTTGAGCGTCATGGCGGTCGCGACGACGACCAGCACCGTCGCGTAGACGTCGAGCAGGAGCAGGGCGCGGTGGCGAGGCGCGGCGAGCGCCGAGGCCACGGTCGGCGCGGCGGTGCCCGAGATCGGCAGCGGCTGGCTTTCCTCGAACAGCTCGCCGGCGAAGTTGCCGGCCGGCGTGGCGGCCGTGGTTGCAGCCGAGATCACCGGGTCGATGCGGGCATAGCGGCGGTTCGGCATGCGCTCGGTCCAGGCCGACTGCATCAGCCGGTCGAGCTCGTCCATCAGCGTCTGCGGCGGCGCGTTCATCGACAGCCGCTGCTGTTCCACGCTGGCGCGCGTCTGCGGCGCCTCGTCGACCTGGGCCAGGATGGCGGCCATGGCCAGCGCGCAGGCGACGAGCGCGGTCACCAGCATCACGAAGGTCTGGGTGTCGAGCGTGAAGGCGCCGAGCGACGGCAGCCGCGCCGCGACCAGGCCGATCAGCACCGGCCCGAGGATGGCCACGGCGATGAGGCCGACGAGCGAGAGCGAGGTCACGCGCGCCTTGTGCTGCGACAGCACCGGCCGGAGCAGGAAGACGAGGCCGAAGGCGAAGTAGAGCAGGCCGATCCACGGCCGCGTCACCGGGTTGCCGAACACGAACCACGAGAAGGCGAAGCTGGCCAGGGTGGCGGCGATCGCCATGAGGTTGAACATCGTGCGCCGGGCGATGAGCTGCACCTCGCGCGGCGCGGTGATGAGGCGCGGTGCCCAGTGGTAGAGCAGCCCTTCGATCGCGCCCTGCGGCTCGGGGTAGGTGAGGCCACCCTGGCGCAGCATCTCCTTGACCGCGGCGGCGGCGTCGGAGCCGCCGGTGGCTCCGGTGGGGATCTCCGGCGCCAGGGAGGCCGGGCGGCCGCGGCCGAAGAAAAAGCGCAGGCGCGTCGCTGCCGTCGCCGCGGCGGCGATGCCGGCACCGAGCAGCAGCAGCCCGGCCAGCAGCGGCGCGGCGGCCAGGCGCAGCGCGCTCGCCTCGATCGCGCGCTGGGCCCAGAGCAGGCTCATGACGCCGGCGGCCGTGAGGAGGGCGGCGCAGACCCAGAGCAGCCGGTTCTGCAGGCGGTACGGATTGGGCAGCTCAAGCCGCTTCGACTCTGAACCGTACTCGTAGCTCATGGCCGCAACCGGGTGTGTGCTCGCTGGCGGGGCGCCGAGTGTAGTGCCGAGCGCGGTGCCAACAAGGTCACGGCGGCGCCTCGGATCTCAAGCCGGGGGCGCCCGCGCCGATAACAGCGCTACCTTGCCCTGCCGGCTCGGCCGGCACCCGAAGGCCCCGATGAAGACCGCCACCACCACCGAAACGATCGACGTCGAGGCGCTTCGCGTCGGCATGTTCGTTCATCTCGACGTCGGCTGGATGTCGCATCCGTTTGCGCTCAGCAGCTTTCGCATCGCCTCGGCCCAGCAGGTGGCGACGATCCGCTCGCTCGGCCTGAAGCAGGTGCGCTGGAGCCGGCGCGACAGCGCCGTCGTGGCGGAGGCGGCCGACGGCGCCGCCAACGATCCGCATGCCGGCCTGGCCGGCGACGACGTCGTGCCGGCCGCAGCCGACGAAGCCGCCGGCGCAATCGACACCGCCGCGCATGCCGGCCAGCGCGCTCAGGCCGGGCAGCGGCGCCGCCTGGACCGGCAGGGTGCGGCGCACGCCCGGGTGGAGCGCCAGTACGCCGAGGCAGCTCAGGCCTGCCGCCACACCCACTCCCTGGTGCCGGGCAGGCCGCACGACGCCCGCACCCAGGCCGAAGCGCTGGCCAAGGCGCTGACCGACAAGATGATCGGCGAGCGTGACCTGTGCCTGCGCATGCTCACCGAGGCGGCCGGCGACAAGGCCTCGATGCACGCGATGAATGTCGTCATCGTCTCGTTGCTCATGGGCCGCAGCTTCGGCTTCGGCGACGAGGAGCTGCAGGACCTCGCCGTCGGCGCCATGCTGCACGACGTCGGCAAGATCGACATGCCGGCTCGCCTGCGCCACCGCGAAGACAACTTCTCGCCGAGCGAGGCCCGCTGCCACGAAGAGCATGTGGAGCTCGGCCTGGTCCAGGCGCGGCGCATGGCCCTCTCGGCAGGCGCCACGGCGGTGATCGCTCAGCACCACGAGCACGCCGACGGCACCGGTTTTCCGGCCAGTCTGAACAGCGACCGCATGACGGTGTCGGCGCGCATCGTCGCCCTCGTCAACCGCTACGACAACCTGTGCAACCCGCACCTGCTGGCGCGCGCGCTGACGCCGCACGAGTCGCTCTCGCTGCTGTTCGCGCAGGGCCGCAGCCGGTACGACACCTCGATCCTCGGCGCCTTCATCAAGATGATGGGCGTGTACCCGCCGGGCTCGACCGTGCAGCTCACCGACGACCGCTACGCCATCGTCGTCGCCGTCAATTCCTCTCGGCCGCTCAAGCCGCACGTGCTCGTGCACGAGAGGGGTGTGAAGCGCGACGAGGCGCTGGTGCTCGACCTCAAGACCGCGCCCAATCTCGGCATCCGCCGCAGCATCCGGCCGCAGCAGCTGCCGCCGCCGGTGGCCGAGTACCTGGCGCCGACGCCGCGCGTGGCCTACTTCTTCGAGCCGTCGCCTACGGTCGATTGCGACGAATGAACAATCCGCTGCCGGTCGAGAAGTTCAGCGTCGCCGAGGCCGCGCGGCGGACCTGGCCGCTGCTCATCGAGGCGATGCTCGACGCGGTGTGCCTGGTCGAGCCGCAGGGGCTGCGCATCGTCGCCGCCAACTCGGCGGCGGGCCGGCTCTTCGGCGTCGCCCCGGCCGAGCTCGTCGGCCGCGACATGCTCGCTGCGGCGGCGACGCCCGAAGACGAGATCTACTGGGCCGAGACGACGGCGGCGCACGGCCCGGCCGCCGGCATCGTCTCGGAGAGCTTCGTGCGGGGCGCCGGCGGCGAGGCGGTGCCGGTGCTGCGCCGGGTGAGCCGCGTCGTGCCGGGGCCGGGCAACGCGCTGTATGTCGTCGTCCTGCACGACCGAAGCGAGCAGGTGGACAAGGACCGCGGCGCCGAAGTGACGGCGGCCGAGTTCGCCGCCACGCTCGAATCGGTGGCCGACGGCGTGCTCGTCACCGACCTGGCCGGGCACATCAGCCACTTCAACCGCCGCTTCGCCGCGCTCTGGGAGCTGCCGGAGGAAATGCTGCTGCTGCGCGCCGACGACGAGATCTTCGCCTGGATGCACGAGTGCGTGGCCGACCCGGCCAGGTACGCGCGCCGTCTCGGCGAGATCGAAAACGCCCCCGAGGCGCCGGCGCTCGACCGGCTGGCACTGCGCCGCGGCGCCGTGCTCGAGCGCAGCAGCGTGCCGCAGCGCAGCCGCGGCCGAACCATCGGCCGCGTCTTCTCGTACCGACGGATCGAGCCCGGCCTGTCCTGAGCGACGGCGGCGCCGAGGTCATCGCCCGGGCTCGCGGCGCGGCGCACACGCGGCGCACAATCGGCCAGCCCCTCCACCTCAGCTGGCTGCACGCCGCGATTCGCCGCACCCATGATGTACCGATTCAAGTCCGCGGCCGATGCCGACCTCCTCATGATGGCGCCCGTCGGCGACCAGATATTCGGCATCCTCGGCCGTGAGCCGGCGGCGCAGGGAATCATCGAGACCGGGGCGTTACCGGCGGCGATCGAGGCCCTCGAAAAGGCGATCGCGGCCGCCGAGATGGCGCGCCAGGGCGGCCGCGGCGGCGGCAACGAGGGCGACGACGAGCGCGGTGCCGTTTCGGTCGGCCTGGCGCAGCGCGCCTGGCCGCTGCTGGAGATGATGCGCCGCTCGCTGCAGGAGCGCGCCGACATCGTCTGGGGTGTCTGACATCGAGGTGACGCGCGTCATCGCCGTGCGCCACGGCGAGACGGTGTGGAACGCAGAGACGCGGATGCAGGGCCAGCTCGACACGGCGCTGAGCGCGCGCGGCCGCTGGCAGGCACGATGCGCGGCCGAGGCACTGGCCGGCGAGGGCATCGAGGCGATCTTCTCCAGCGACCTGGCGCGGGCCCACGACACCGCGCAGGCGATCGCCGCCGTCGTCGGCCTGCCTGTCGCCACCGACCCCGGCCTGCGCGAGCGCCACTTCGGCGTTTTCCAGGGCGCGACCTACGCCGAGATCGATGCCCGCTGGCCCGCCGAGTCGGCGCGCTGGCGCCGCCACGAGGCCGACTTCGGGCCCGAAGACGGCGAAACCTTCCGCGCCTTCTACGAGCGCGCCGTCGCGGCGGCGACGCGAATCGCACGCAGCCGGCCGGGCCGCACGATCCTGATCGTCACCCACGGCGGCGTGCTCGACTGCCTGTACCGCGCCGCCTCGCGCATCGATCTCGATGCGCCACGTTCCTGGCTGCTCGGCAACGCGGCCATCAACCGCCTGCTCTTTACCGAGCAGGGCTTCACCCTGGTCGGCTGGAGCGACACCGGCCACCTCGACGGCCGGACGATGGACGACGGCAGCGAAGGCGACCCGGTCGCCGTCGCCAAGCCATGACCGTCGCCGGCGCGGCGCGTCCTGGCGACGGCGTCGACGCCATCGACACGCCGGCGCTGGTGATCGACCTGGATGCGATGGAGCGCAACCTGGCGGCGATGGCCACGTTCGCGAGCGCCCGCGGCCTGCGCCTTCGGCCGCACGCCAAGACGCACAAGAGCGCCACCCTCGCCCGGCTGCAGATGGCCGCCGGCGCGGTCGGCATCTGCGTGCAGAAGACGAGCGAGGCCGAGGCGCTCGCCGCGGCCGGCATCGCCGACATCTACATCTCGAACGAGGTCGTCGATGCGGTCAAGCTCGCCCGTGTCGCCGCCCTCGCCGGCCGCATCCGCCTCGGCGTCGCGGTCGATTCGGTCGAGGGCGTCGAGCGGCTGGCCGCCGCGGTGGCGGCGGCCGGCACAGGCATCGACGTCTTCGTCGAGGTCGACGTCGGCCAGGGCCGCTGCGGCGTGCCGGCGGCGGCGGCCGGCGCTCTCGCGCAGCGTGTCGTCTCGCACGCCGCGCCGCAGGGCGGCCTGCGCTTCGCCGGGCTGCAGGCGTACCACGGCGGCGCCCAGCACCTGCGCGGCGCGGCCGAGCGCCATGCCGCGTCGCAGCATGCGGCCGCGCTGGCTCGCGCCGCGCAGGCGAGCGTGAGCGCTGCCGGCGTCGTCTGCCCGCTCGTCACCGGCGCCGGCACGGGCACCTTCGCGGCCGATGCGGCCAGCGGCGTGTGGGGCGAGCTGCAGGCCGGCAGCTACCTGTTCATGGACCGCGACTACGCCGACAACGCGCCCGCGCCCGACGCGCCGCGTTTCGAGCACGCGCTCTTCGTCAAGACCCAGGTGATGAGCCGTGCGGCGGCCCATGCCGTCGTCGACGCCGGGCACAAGGCGCACGCTGTCGATTCCGGCCCGCCGCGCGTCTGGCAACGCCCGCTCGACTACAGCCAGGCGAGCGACGAGCACGGCGTGCTCCGGCCGCGCCGCGGTGCCACCGCTGCCGACCTGCCGCGTCTCGGCGAGTCGCTCTGGCTGGTGCCGGGCCACTGCGACCCCACCGTCAACCTGCACGACCACTACGTCGGCGTGCGCGGCGGGCTCGTCGCCGGCCGGGTCGAGGCGATCTGGCCGATCGAGGCGCGCGGCTGCCTCGGCTGACGGCGCTGCCCGCGTCCGTCGCCGCAGCGCAGACGGGCACGGGCGTGTCGGGCTAGGGAAATTCATCTCAGGGCTAACCCGGAACCCGGCGCATCCCGCTGTCGCGCCGGCGGACGACGCTCCTAGACTGCGCGTCCCATTCGCTGAAGTCCGTTCAATCTGGTGAACGGAGAACGCCCTGTCCCACGCCGCCGCCATGCACTCCCGTCTCGACAACGATTTCGCCGCCGTCGCGCGAACGCCGTCGTCGGTGCGGCGCGTCGGCGGCAGCGCCGCCGGGCTGGTGCCGGCGGTATCGCGAGCGCTCGCCGTGCTGGAGCGCCTGGCCGCCGTGCGCGGGCCGCTCAGCCTGGCCCGCCTGGCGAGCGACCTGTCCTTGCCGAAGAGCAGCGTGCACGGCCTCTGCGGCACGCTCGTCTCCCTCGGCTACCTTCGCCGCCAGTCCGACGGCACCTTCCTCATCGGCCCGCGCGTCATGGGCCTGGCCGAAGCGTTCGTGTCGGGCACCGACGTGGCGCAGGAATTCGCCGCGCTCTGGGCCGGCGTCGGCGTGGCGCCCGAGGAGACGGTCGTGCTGTCCGTGCTGTCGGGCACCGAGGCGCTGTACGTCGCGGTGCGCAACAGCGCCCGGCCGCTCGGCCTCGCCTTCAACGTCGGCATGCGCCTGCCGGCCTACCTCTCCGGCAGCGGCAAGGCGATGCTCGCCTTCCTGCCGGCCGAGGAGGTGCGCAAGCGTTTCGCCGAGGGCCTGGGCACCCGGCTGACGCGCAAGGGCACGCGCAGCATCGAGACGCTGCTGAAGGAGCTGGCCGTGACGAGGAAGCGCGGCTGGAGCGTCGACGACGAGGCGGTGCGCGAAGGCGTCGTCTCCTTCGGCGTGCCGGTGTTCGGCGCCTCGGGAGAGGTCGTCGCGGCGGTTTCCGTCTGCATCAACAAGGCGATGCTGGGCGCCGACCACGGCGAGCGCCACCGCGAGGCGGCGCTGGCCGTGGCCGACGCGCTCACGCTGCGCCTCGGCGGCGACGCGGCGCGCTCGCGCCTGGCGGCGCAGTGAGGGCGCCTTGAGCACCAGCAGCGGCGGCGGCGGCGGCGGCGGCGACTTCATCCTGGAGACGCACGCGCTCAGCAAGGAATTCAAGGGCTTCGTCGCGGTCGACAAGATCGACCTGCGCGTGCGCCGCGGCAGCATCCACGCCCTCATCGGCCCGAACGGCGCGGGCAAGACGACCTGCTTCAA
>CAXSEJ010000104.1:0-8744 GCA_964236395.1 uncultured Rhizobacter sp. | reverse complement strand
CCATCATGTCGGCGACGTAGAACACGGCGCCGTCGGGCGAGACGCGGATGTCCTGCGGCATGCGGCCGTTGCTCAGCTTCAGGTAGCCGACGACCTTGCGCCCCACCATGTCGATCTTGACCAGCGTGCCGCCGAACTCACAGGTGAAGATGGCGTAGCGGCCGTCGATGGAGAAATCGGCGTGGTTGATGCCGGGGCAGCCCGGCGTCGGCAGCGACGACTTCAGCGCCATCGTCTTCGGGTCGCGGAAGTCGAGCCGCTTGTAGGCCTCCGCGACGACGATGGCCTCGCTGCCGTCGGGCGTGAAGTACATGTTGTACGGGTCGTCGACGGCTATCGCCTTGCCCGGCTTGGCGGTGAGCGGATCGATCGGCGTCAGGCTGCCCCTGGTCGTGTTCTCGGCGTTGTTGGCGACCCAGAGCGTCTTCAGGTCCCACGCCGGCACGACGTGCTGCGGGTTGAGGCCGACCTTGAACCTGTCGACCACGGTGAAGGTCGCCGGGTCGATGACGTAGACGTCGTTCGAGCGCAGGTTGGGCACGTAGACACGCGGCAGCGCGCCGCGCACGGCCTCGCTCAGCTTGCCTGCCCCAGCGTCGCCGTAGAGATTGGCGGGGTCGGTGGCGGGCGGCATGCCGGGCACGGTCTGGGCGGCGACCACGCCCGACCACAGGCCGGCGAGCAAGGTCAGCGCGGCGCCGGCGAGGCGGCGGGACAAGGGGAACATCGGATTCAACAAGAGAAGGTCTCCAGCATGGGCGGCGCCGTCACCGGCGCGCCACTTCCTTTTCGATCGCCGCGCGGCTGCGGGCGACGATGAGATCGAGGCCGGCGCGGCCGAGGGCGGCGCTGGCCCGGCGCGGGTCGCCCTGGGTGCCGTCGGCGGCGCCTGCCCGGGCGGCGGCGGCGAGCCGGTCGGTGCGCACCAGGCGCTCGTCGACGGCGAGCAAGAGCGAGGTGTCGGCGAGGCCGGCGTGGCTGCCGATCTCGGCCTCGGCGAAGCCCTGCTGCTTGAGCGCCTCGGCGAAACCGCGGTCGGCCGCGCGGTAGTAGTCGAGCACCGCGTGCACGCGCACCGGCGAGGCGGCCCATTCGCGGTTCAGCCGCGCCGCAACCCGGGTCAGGCTGTCCTGGTAGCCGCCGTGGTCGCCGATCAGCACGATGTCGCGAAAACCGTGGCGACGAAAGCTGCGCGCGGCGGACTCGAGCGTCGCCTCGAAGGCCGCCACCGGCACGCTCAGCGTGCCGGCGAAGCGCATGTGGCCGGCCGGCGGCTCGATGCTGCCTTCCGGCACGTAGGCGAGCGTCGGCGCGACGAGCGCGTTGCCGAGCTCCGTCGCGATCCGGCCGGCGAGCAGCCGCACGCGCGCGTTGTGCTTGCCGAGGGCGAGGTGCGGCCCGCTCTGCTCGGTGCCGCCGACCGGGACGATGACGGTCGTCTTGCCGGCGCGCAGGTCGTCGCGCAGCTCGGTCCAGGTGAGCTCCTCGACGAACACCGAGGCCGGCTCGGCGAGCGCCGGCTGGCAGGCCCCGAGACAGACGAGCGCGGCGATCGCCGCGGCGAGAAAAGAGGGCATGCGGCGATGTTAGCGAGCGCCGCGAGGGGGTTTGATCGGCGCACGCCGGTGACGTTCCGACGCGGCCGCGCTTTCCCCGGCGCGGGCGTCGCCCGCCGGAGCGCCGACCTACATCCCGACCAGCGCACCCCAGAGCCGAGGGATCGGGCGGTCGAAGGCGAGACTCCCTTCGACCGTGGCGAGGCAGATGCAGACATCTCCCGCCGCGGCGACGGGCTGGTGGTGCACCTGGCCATCGGCCTCGTCGAAATCGCCCGCGTCGAATCGCGCGTCGCCGTCGCGAAAGGCGCCGTGCAGGACCTGGGTCAGCTCTGCGCCATGGTGGCTGTGGACCGGCAGCTTCCCGCCCGCGCCGATGCGGAGCAGGAACACGTTGGCGGTGGCGTCGTTCGGCAGCGTCACGCGGCTCCAGTGGCGGCCCGGTCCGATCCAGCGCCACGACGACGACGTGCAGCCCTGCAGGCTCCGCGGCCAGCTGACGCCTGCCGGCAAGGTGGCGCGCATGTGCGCCTCGCCCGCCGAAGCTGCGGCCGCTTGCGGCCGGGCCGCTTCGTGGCGCGTGTCGTCGGCGCGAGCCAGGGCCCGCGCCAGCGCGTCGGCGTCGAGCGCCACCGGCTCGGTGCATTCGAGCAGACCGCCGCCCAGGGCCTCGAAATCGAGCACACGGCCGCGGCACTGCAAACAGCGCTCGAGGTGCGCTCCGACCACGGCGGCCGGCCCGGACGGCAGGCGTCCGGCCGCCAATGACAGCAACAGGGCGTCGTCGGGATGGTGCCGGATCATGGTTCACCCATGTCGAGCACGCGACGCAAACTTCGTACCGCGAGGCGGATGCGCGACTTGACCGTGCCCAGCGGCAGGTCGAGCTCCTGGGCGATACGTTCGTGCGGCCGCTCGGCGTAGTACGAGAGCTGGATGACGCACACCTGCTCGGCCGGGAGTTGGCAAAGGGCGTGGCGCACGCAGTTCTCGCGCTGTCGTGCGTCGAGCGCGTCGTCCGGTCGTGCCGCCGGATCGACGGACGTGTCTTCCAGATCGGCAGCGTCGTGCTCGACCTCCGGATGCTGACGGTGACGGTCGATGCGCAGGTTGCGCGCGATGGTGAAGATCCAGGTGGCGACTCCGCCCTTCGCGGCGGTGAAGGTCGCCGCCTTGCGCCAGAGGACCACCATGGTTTCCTGGGCCAGCTCCTCGGCCGCGGCGGCGGGCAGGCCGCCGCGCATCAGGTAGCCCTTGACGCGCGGCGCGAAGTGCTCGAACAGCACGGTGAAGGCTTTCCGGTCGCCGCTGGCGGCGATGGCGTGCACCAGCTGCGTCATTTCTTCACTCGTCGGCATGGCCCTTGGCTGCGACTCACGCCAACCGGCCTCGAAACACTCGGCGTCAGCACGAGACGCCGAGGCAACCGCTGTGCCCACACAGGCAAGGGTCGACGGTCACGAGCGATCAGTTGCCGAGTGCGGCGATGCGCGCCTTCCTGCGACGGCTCACGAAGCCGAGCGCGCCCATGCCGGCGAGCAAGAGGGCGTACGTCTCCGGCTCGGGCACCGGCGTGACGCGCAGTCCGACCACCATGTCGTCGTAGTCGGCGTCGACGCGCGCGCCGTCGTTGAAGCCGAGGATGAGGTCGTACGCGCCGCCCATCGTGTACGGATTGAACGTGCCGCCTGCGAACGAGCCGAGCACCGCGTAGGAGGTGTAGTCGCCCAGGCCCTGGCCGTTGCGGACGGAGGTCCCGTCGACCGTGTCCGAGAACGTGAAGGCGAGGGGGCCCGCACCCACCGACCCGGAGATCGAGGCGCCCAGGGGACCCATGTTGGAAAGGCTGAGGCCACCGAGGTTGAAGGTGAATGTGTCGCCGTGCAGCGCTTCGAAGCCGAGGAACGTGGCCGTCAGGTTGCCGCCCGAGCTGGTGATGAGGGCGTCTTCGCGGCCGCCCACGGGAGTGGGCGAGAACGTGCCTGCCGGGCCGTTCGGGTTGTAGCCGTTGAGGCTGGTGCGGGCGGCACCGCCCGAGTAAGCGACCTGGGCCTGGGCCCCTGCGGCGAAGGCGGCCAGGACGATGGCGGAGAGAACGTGTTTCATGTGATTTCCTTTGCTGCGACACCGACAGCCGATGCGCTTGGAAGGACAGTACGGTCGGCTCTCGGCAGCGAGAACCCCCGTGGCTCGGGGGTAGGGCTTCAGCGGTCGCTTTGGTGTGACTCGATGTTTCGGCGAACGTGCAAAGCGGCCTCTGCCGACCGGTCGAGGCGGCTGCCGGCGGTCAATCGCCTGGTCGAAATCGAAAATAACGCCCAGCGGTGATCCAGTCGTCGAATCTCACCGTACCTCCCACACGGCGGCGAGCCGGGCACCCGATGACGACGTGGCAAGGAAAACCGAAATCGACTGGCGGCTGGTCGAGTGGGCCGAGTGCCGGAAGGCAGGACTCCTGTCGACCGAGGAGGTGCGCGAGACCGACCGGGCGATCAACGCCCTGCCCGAAGGGCTCAAGCTGACCCTGACGCGCTACTACGTGGAGGCCGATCCGGGTTGCCTGGAGGCGACGCTCTCGCGCCGCCTCGGCCGCATCCACCTGCTGCTGAGCGAAGGCCTGCTCGAGCAGTCGCAGCGCCAGCGCGAAGCGCAGGCCACTCGGCACTATCACTCGGCCGTTGCCTGAGCCCAGCGGGCCGAGGCAGCGCTCTTCAGTTCGCCGTCGTCTGCCGGACGGCCTTCTGCCAGGCCGCCAGGCGCGCGGCGGCGGCGTCGCGAGAGAGCGTCGGTGAGAAGGTGCGCGCTATCCGCTGCCGGCCGGCGAGCTCGTCGATGCCGGCGAAGACGCCCGACGACAGGCCGGCGAGCCCGGCGGCGCCGAGCGCCGTCGTCTCGATCACTTCCGGGCGCAGCACCGGAATGCCGAGCAGGTCGGCCTGGAACTGCATGAGGAGGTCGTTGGCCGAGGCGCCGCCGTCGACGCGGAGCTCGGTGACGCCGGCGTTGCCGGAGGCCGCGGCGTCCTTCTGCATCGCCTCGAGCAGGGCCGCGCTCTGGAACGCGATCGACTCGAGCGCGGCGCGGGCGATGTGGGCGAGCGTCGAGCCGCGGCTCAGGCCGACGATGGCGCCGCGCGCGTCGGGCTGCCAGTACGGCGCGCCCAGGCCGGTGAAGGCGGGCACCACCGTCACGCCGCCGCTGTCGGGCACGGTCTCGGCGAGCGCCTGCACTTCGCTGCTCGCGCTGATCGCGCGCAGGCCGTCGCGCAGCCACTGCACGACGGCGCCGCCGATGAAGACCGAGCCCTCGCGGGCGAAGCGCGGCACGGCGTCGGCCTGCGCGGCGCGGGTGACGATGAGGCCGTGGGTCGACGGCACGGCCTCGCCGCCGGTGTGCATGAGCATGAAGCAGCCGGTGCCGTAGGTGTTCTTCACCTGACCGGGCGCGAAGCAGGCCTGGCCGAAAAGCGCTGCCTGCTGGTCGCCGGCCACGCCGCCGATCGCGATCGGCGCGCCGAAGTGGTCGGCCGACGTGCTGCCGAAGCGGTGGCTCGACGGCAGCACTTCGGGCAGCACGGAGCGCGGGATGTGGAGCGCGGCCAGCAGCTCGCCGCTCCACTCGCCGCGGTGAATGTCGAACAGCAGCGTGCGTGAGGCGTTGGTCGTGTCGGTGGCGTGCAGCGCGCCGCCGCTGAGCTGCCAGAGCAGCCAGCTGTCGACCGTGCCGAAGGCGAGCTCGCCGCGCTCGGCACTGGCCCGCGCGCCGGGCACGTGGTCGAGCAGCCAGGCCAGCTTGGTGGCGGAGAAGTAGGCGTCGAGGACGAGCCCGGTGCGCGCCGAGAACAGCGCTTCGAGCCCGCGCTGCTTCAGCGCTTCGCAGGCCGGCGCCGTGCGCCGGTCCTGCCAGACGATGGCGTTGGCGATCGGCTCGCCGGTGGCGCGGTGCCAGACGACGGTGGTCTCGCGCTGGTTGGCGATGCCGATCGCGGCGATGTCGGCGGCACCCAGCCGCGCCCGCGCCAGCGCCTCGCGCGCCGTCGCCAGCTGCGACTGCCAGATGTCGCGCGGGTCGTGCTCGACCCAGCCCGGCTGCGGGAAGATCTGCCGGAACTCCTGCTGCGCCGAGGCGACGATGCGGCCCTGCGCGTCGAAGACGATGGCGCGCGAGCTCGAGGTGCCCTGGTCGAGGGCGAGCAGGTGGCTGGCTCGGGCGGTGGTCATGGCGTTTCCTCGCAGACGACGCAGCTCACCGCCGCCTGGGCGAGCAGCTCGGGGAACGGCGCTGGCGGTGGCTGGTCGGTGAACAGCCTGTCGATCTCGTCGAGGCGCGCCAGCTCGACCATCGCCGGCCGCATGAACTTGCTGTGGTCGGCGGCGAGCCAGACCTGGCGCGAGTGCTCGATGATGGCGCGCGCCACCTTGACCTCGCGGTAGTCGAAGTCGCGCAGGCTGCCGTCGTCTTCGATGCCGGAGATGCCGATCAGGGCGATGTCGGCCTTGAACTGGCGGATGAAGTCGATCGTCGCCTCGCCGACGATGCCGCGGTCGCGCCGGCGGACGATGCCGCCGGCGACGATGACCTCGCAGTCGGGGTTGTCGGAGAGGATGGCGGCGACGTTGAGGTTGTTGGTGATGACGCGCAGCTCCTTGTGGTGGAGCAGCTCGCGGGCGATCGCCTCGGTGGTGGTGCCGATGTTGACCAGCAGCGAGCAGCCCGACGGCACCGCGGCGGCAACGCGACGGGCGATGCGCTGCTTGGCCGCCTGGTTCAGCCGCTGCCGCTGCCCGTAGGCGATGTTCTCGGTGGTCGAGCCGGGCAGGCGCACGCCGCCGTGGAAGCGCGCCAGCAGGCCGGCGTCGGCGAGCAGCTTGACGTCGCGGCGAACCGTCTGCAGGGTGACCGACAGGCGCCGGGCCAGGGCCTCGACCGACACCGCGCCCTGGTCGCGGACGTCGGCGAGCAGCAGGGCCTGGCGCGGGTTGGGAGTCATCGCGGGCAGAAGGTCCGGGGGGCCCAGCCTAGCCGCGCCGCGACCGGCCCGCCATGGCGCTACCCCGGCTTGCGCCCGGCGCACGGGCAGGCTACAAACGAAAGCAGGCGACCCGAAACGAACAGAAGCGAAAGCGAACGAACTTGGAGACCTTCGACGCGTGCATCGTCGGCGGCGGCATCAACGGCGCCGGCATCGCCCGCGACCTGGCCGGCCGCGGCGCGCGCGTCCTGCTCTGCGAGAAAGACGATCTGGCCTCGCACACCTCGTCGTCGTCGACCAAGCTGATCCACGGCGGGCTGCGCTACCTGGAGTACCGCGAGTTCGCCCTGGTCAGGAAGGCGCTCGCCGAACGCGAGGTGCTGCTGAAGAGCGCCCCGCACATCATGTGGCCGCTGCGCTTCGTGATGCCGCACGACCCCTCCATGCGCGCCGTCTGGCTGATTCGCCTCGGCCTCTTCCTCTACGACCACCTCGCCCGCCGCGAGGTGCTGCCGGCCTCGCGCACCGTCGACCTGCACCGGCACCCCGCCGGTGCGCCGCTGCAGCCGGCCTTCACCAAGGGCTTCGTCTACTCCGACGGCTGGGTCGACGACGCCCGCCTCGTCGTCCTCAGTGCGCTCGACGCCGCAGGCCACGGCGCCACGGTGCGCACCCGCACGCGCTGCCTCGACGCGCGGCGCGGCGCCGACCACTGGCGGATACGGCTCGGCACGGCCCGCGGCGGCGAGACGGAAGTGAGCGCGCGCGCCATCGTCAATGCCGCCGGGCCGTGGGCGGCCGAGTTCCTCGGCGAGCAGGCGCACCAGGCCGGGCACCCGTCGCTGCGCCTCGTCAAGGGCAGCCACATCGTCGTCGCCAAGCTGTTCGACCACGACCACGCCTACATCTTCCAGAACACCGACAAGCGGATCATCTTCGCCATCCCCTATGAGCGCGACTTCACGCTGATCGGCACGACCGACGTGGAGCAGCACGGGCCGGCCGGCGAGGCCCGCATCGACGCCGCCGAGGTCGCCTACCTCTGCGGCCAGGCCAGCCGCTACTTCGCCAAGCCGGTCGTGCCGAGCCAGGTCGTCTGGAGCTACTCGGGCGTGCGGCCGCTGCTCGACGATGTTGCCGGCGACCCGTCGGCCGTCAGCCGCGACTACCGGCTCGACCTCGACACCGGCGCGGCACCGCTGCTCACCGTCTGGGGCGGCAAGATCACCACCTTCAGGAAGCTCGCCGAGGAAGCCGCCGACCTGCTCGCCGGCCCGCTCGCCCTGGCCCGCGGCGCCTGGACCCGCGACGCGATGCTGCCGGGCGGCGACCTGAGCGAATGGATCGGCGCGGCGCAGCGGCCCGACACCGATTTCGCCCGCTTCGTGCAGGCGCTGACGCGGCGCCACCCGGAGCTGCCCCGCCCGCTGCTGCACCGGCTGGCCCGTGCCTACGGGTCGCGGGTCGCCTTGCTGCTCGGCGGCGGCGGCCTGGGTGCGGAGGTGGTGCCCGGCCTGCACGAGGCCGAGCTCGACTATCTGCATGCGCATGAATGGGCGACGCAGGCCGACGACGTGCTCTGGCGGCGCAGCAAGCTCGGCCTGCACCTCGATGCGAAGCAGCGCGCCGCGGTCGCCTCCTGGTGCTCCGGCCACTGGCCTGCACCGGCCATGCCAGCCGCCGAACCGGCACCGGTCACGACATGGAGCTGAGCCTCGAGCGCATCGAGCAGCGCGTCGGCGCCGAGGTCTTCCTGCGCCCGCTCGACCTGAAGCTCGCCGCCGGCGCCGTCACCGTGCTGCTCGGCGCCACCCAGGCCGGCAAGACGACGCTGATGCGCATCATGGCCGGCCTCGACGCGCCGGCCAAAGGCCATGTCCGCGTCGACGGCACCGACGTCACCGGCGTGCCGGTGCGGAGTCGCAACGTCGCCATGGTCTACCAGCAGTTCATCAACTACCCGTCGATGACGGTGCGCGACAACATCGCCTCGCCGCTGAAGCTGCGCGGCGAGAAAGGCATCGCGGCGCGGGTCGACGCGCTCGCGGCCACGCTGCACATCGAGCCCTTCCTCGAGCGCCTGCCGGCCGAGCTGTCGGGCGGCCAGCAGCAGCGCGTCGCGCTCGCCCGGGCCCTGGCCAAGAACGCGCCGCTGGTGCGGGTCGACGAGCCGCTCGTGAACCTCGACTACAAGCTGCGCGAAGAGCAGCGCAACG
>CAXSEJ010000103.1:0-8765 GCA_964236395.1 uncultured Rhizobacter sp. | reverse complement strand
AGCGACGGAATCATAATCCGCAGGTCCGGGGTTCGAATCCCTGAAGCGCCACCAGACGCCGTCCTCCGGCTTTCGTTCCAGGCCTCTGGCCGGCCCGCCGGAAGACACCCGATGCTCCGTCCCGCCCTCCCCCTTACCTTGCCGCGCGTGCGCTCGTCGCCGTGACCGGCCCGGCGACAGCCAAACCGAAGGTCTGGATCAAGACTTTCGGCTGCCAGATGAACGAGTACGACTCGGCCCGCATGGCCGACGTGCTCCACGCCGCCGCCGGCTACGAGCCCACCGCCGACATCGACGAGGCCGACCTCATCCTCTTCAACACCTGCTCGGTGCGAGAGAAGGCGCAGGAGAAAGTGTTCAGCGACCTCGGCCGCGTCAAGCACCTCAAGGCGCGCGGCGCGCTCATTGGCGTGGGCGGATGCGTGGCGAGCCAGGAGGGTGCCGCGATCGTCGCCCGGGCACCCTACGTCGACCTCGTCTTCGGCCCGCAGACGCTGCACCGGCTGCCCGAGATGATCGCCCGTCAGCGCCGCGACGCGCGCCCGCAGATCGACATCCGCTTCCCGGAGATCGAGAAGTTCGACCACCTGCCGCCGGCGCGGGTCGACGGGCCGACGGCCTTCGTCTCGATCATGGAAGGCTGCTCCAAGTACTGCTCCTACTGCGTCGTGCCGTACACGCGCGGCGAGGAGGTCTCGCGCCCGTTCGAGGACGTGCTGGTGGAGGTCGCCGGCCTGGCCTCGCGCGGGGTGCGCGAGGTGACGCTGCTCGGCCAGAACGTGAACGCCTACCTGGGCGCTCTCGGCGGCACCGCCGAGCTGGCGGACTTCGCAATGCTGCTCGACGGCGTCGCTCAGCTCGGCGGCATCGAGCGGATCCGCTACACGACGAGCCACCCCAAGGAATTCGGCGAGCGGCTGATCGACGCCCACGCCCGCCTGCCGCAGCTCGCTGGCCACGTGCACCTGCCGGTGCAGCACGGCAGCGACCGCATCCTCGCAGCGATGAAGCGCGGCTACACCTCGATCGAGTTCAAGAGCACGGTGAGGAAGCTGCGCGCGGTGCGACCCGACGTCGCGATCTCGAGCGACTTCATCGTCGGCTTCCCTGGCGAGACGGAGGCCGATTTCGAACGGACGATGACGCTGATCGAGGACGTGGGCTTCGACCACAGCTTCAGCTTCGTGTTCAGCCCGCGGCCGGGCACGCCGGCGGCGTCGCTGCTCGACGAGACCTCGTACGAGGTCAAGCTCGAGCGGCTGCAGCGGCTGCAGGCGCGCATCGAGGCCCAAGGGAACGCCATCAGCGCGGCTCGCGTCGGCACCGTGCAGCAGGTGCTGGTCGAGGGCGCTTCGCGCAAGAGCGCGGCCGAGCTGAGCGGCCGGACCGGCTGCAACCGCGTCGTCAACTTCGCCGGACCAATGGGCGACGTCGGCCGAATGGTCGACGTCGAGATCACGGAAGTCCGCGGCCATTCGCTGCGCGGCCGGCTGCTCGCCGACTGAGCGTGGCGCCGGCTCAGCGGCCGGTGCCGGCGAAGCCCGACCACCACAGCCCAATGGCGCCGGCCAGCACCATGGCGGCGTAGGTCGCCATCTTGCCGTCGTGCTGGAAGGCGAGCAGCCCGCCGATCGAGGCGAGCGCGGCCGCACCGCTCGACCAGGCCCAGAGCCGCCACACGCTGGTGGCCGCGAGCTCATGGCGCCAGAGCAGACGCACGGCCACCGCCGCCAGGCCGCCGAGGCACAGCGCGGCGGCGAAGAAGTTGACGAGGTGCCAGAAGGCGTCGGTCGCTTGCACGTGCCGGGACGGAAAAAGGCCCCGGACGGGACCGGCAGTGTCAATTTTATAATTCGCGAGTGAGCGTCTTCGCCCTCGGCCTCAACCACACGACCGCGCCGCTCGACCTGCGTGGCCGGTTCGCGTTGGCGCCGCGGCAGCTCGTCTCGACGCTGCACGCCTTCCGCTCGCGTCTCGAGCGCGTCGACGAGGTGGCCATCGTCTCCACCTGCAACCGCACCGAGCTCTACGTCGGCGCCGACCGGAGCGCCGTGGCGCCGGCGGTCGAGTGGCTGGCCGGCCTCGGCGAAGTGACGAGCGACACCCTGCGCCTGCACTCCTACGTGCTCGAGGGCCCGTCGGCGGCGCGGCACGCATTCCGGGTGGCCAGCGGGCTCGAGTCGATGGTCCTGGGCGAGCCCCAGATCCTCGGCCAGCTCAAGCAGGCGGTGCGCGAGGCCGACAGCGCCGGCACCCTCGGCAGCACGCTGCAGCAGATGTTCCAGCGCTCGTTCGCCGTGGCCAAGGAAGTGCGCTCCGCGACGGAGATCGGCAGCCACTCGATCAGCATGGCCGCGGCGGCCGTCCGGCTCGCCTCGCAGCTGTTCGAGGATCTGCGCGAGACCCGGGTGCTCCTCGTCGGCGCCGGCGACATGATCGAGCTCGCCGCCACGCACTTCGCGGCGCGGCAGCCGCGGCTCCTCGCCATCGCCAGCCGCGGCGTGGAGCGGGCGGCCGAGCTCGGCACCCGCTTTTCTGCCGAGACGATGCCGCTGGCCGACCTGCCGGCGCGGCTCGGCGACTTCGACATCGTCGTCTCGTGCACCGCGAGCGCGCTGCCCATCATCGGCCTCGGCGCCGTCGAGCGGGCGCTCAAGGCGCGCCGGCGCCGGCCGATGTTCATGGTCGACCTCGCCGTGCCGCGCGACATCGAGCCGGAGGTGGCCCGCCTCTCCGACGTCTACCTCTACACCGTCGACGACCTGTCGACGCTGGTGCAGACGGCCGGCCACAAGCGCGAAGCCGCCGTGGCCCAGGCCGAGGCGATCATCGAGACCGGCGTGCAGAGCTTCGTGCAGTGGCTCGACCGGCGCAGCTCGACGCCGCTGATCCAGGCCCTGCACGCGCAGGCCGACGACTGGCGCTCGCTCGAGATCGCCCGCGCCCAGAAGCTGCTCGCCGGGGGCGCCGACGTCGGCGCGGTGCTGGAGGCCCTGTCGCGCGGCCTGACGCAGAAGATGCTGCACGGCACGCTCGCCGAGCTGCGAGCCGCCGAGGGCGAGGAACGGCAGCGGCTGGCGCAGACGGTCTCGCGCCTGTTCCTGCGCAGCGGCGGCCGGGCCGGGGCCGACGACAAAGCACCGGTCGCGAAGGCCGCCGACGAGAAGCTGCGTTAGCGACGCTGCTGCCGTCGCCGGTGCCTCGACGCACCTTCCTTCTCGCCGCCTGCCGCTTCCCGACCGCCCATGAAATCGTCCCTCCGCCAGCAACTCGAGCGCCTCGCCCTGCGCCTGAGCGAACTCGACGCCCTGCTCGCCGATCCCGGCGTCGGCGCCGACATGAAGCGCTACCGCGAGCTGGGCCGCGAGCACGCCGAAGCCTCGCACCTCGTCGACCTGTTCCGCCGCTTCGAGGGACGGGAAGGCGACCTCGCCTCGGCCCGGCAGCTACTCGCGGAATCGGCCGACGACGAGGCGATGGCGGCCATGGCTCGAGACGAGGCCGATGCCGCCACGGCCGACCTGGCCCGCCTCGAGGCCGAGCTGCAGACCGCCCTGCTGCCCCGCGACGCCGACGACGCCCGCAACGTCTTCCTCGAGGTGCGTGCCGGCACCGGCGGCGACGAGTCGGCGCTGTTCGCCGCCGACATCGCCCGCATGTACCTGCGTTTCGCCGAGCGGCGCGGCTGGCGCACCGAGGTGATGTCGCAGAGCGCGAGCGACCTCGGCGGCTACAAGGAAATCGTCGTGCGCATCGACGGCGACGACGTCTACGCGGCGCTCAAGTTCGAGTCGGGCGGGCACCGCGTCCAGCGCGTGCCGGTCACCGAGACGCAGGGCCGCATCCACACCAGCGCGTGCACGGTCGCGGTGATGGCCGAGGCCGACGAAGCCGAGGAGGTGACGCTCGACCCGAGCGAGCTGCGCATCGACACCTTTCGCGCCAGCGGCGCGGGCGGCCAGCACGTCAACAAGACCGACAGCGCCATCCGCATCACGCACCTGCCGACCGGCATCGTCGCCGAGTGCCAGGACGACCGTTCGCAGCACCGCAACAAGGCCAAGGCGCTGGCCGTGCTCACGGCCCGCCTGCGCG
The DNA here is from genome assembly GCA_964236395.1 of uncultured Rhizobacter sp. Taxonomy (GTDB): domain Bacteria; phylum Pseudomonadota; class Gammaproteobacteria; order Burkholderiales; family Burkholderiaceae_C; genus Schlegelella_A. The sequence goes on along the minus strand of CAXSEJ010000103.1, from coordinate 4,670 downwards.
ACAAGGAACGCGGCGAACGCGCGGCGAAGGAGGCGGCGACGCGCAAGAGCCTGATCGGCAGCGGCGACCGCAGCGACCGCATCCGGACCTACAACTTCGCCCAGGGCCGGATCACCGACCACCGCATCGGCCTCACGCTCTACAAGCTGCAGGCGGTGCTCGACGGCGACCTCGGCGAGGTGATCGCCGGGCTTCAGGCGGCGCAGGCGGCAGAGCAACTGGCGGTGCTCGAAAGCGGCGAGCGCGCATGAACGTGGCGGCAGCACTTCGGCATGCACGCGCCGTCGGTGTCGCGTCGCTCGATGCCCAGTTGCTGCTCGGTGAGGCGACCGGGCTTTCCCGCACCGGGCTCGTCGCCCACGACGAGCGCGAGCTGAGCGAGGCGGAGGAACGCCGCTGGTCGGCCTGGCTCGAGCGACGATGCACGGGCGAGCCGCTCGCTTACCTGCTCGGGCGCAAGGAGTTCTGCGGTGTGCTCCTGGAAGTCACGCCGGCAGTGCTCATCCCGCGCCCGGAAACCGAACTGCTGGTCGACTGGGCCACAAGCCTCGTCGACACGTTGCCCGCTCCCGCCGCCCTCCTCGATCTGGGCACGGGCAGCGGTGCGCTTGCCCTGGCCATGAAGCACCGCCGAGGCAGCGTCGCCGTCACCGCCAGCGACGTGAGCGCCGAAGCGCTCGCCGTGGCCAGCCGCAACGCCGGCCGTCTCGGCCTCTGCGTCGAGTTCATCCTCGGCTCGTGGTGGGCGCCCGCAGCAGGCCGGCGCTTCGACATCGTGGTTTCTAACCCGCCTTACATTGCCGCCGGCGACGAGCACCTCGCCGCCCTGCGCCACGAGCCGCAGATCGCCTTGACGCCGGGCGGCAACGGTCTCGGCGCCTTCCTGGCCATCGTGAGCGGTGCCGCCGCGCACCTCCATCCCCGCGGCTGGCTGCTGCTCGAGCATGGCCACGATCAAGGCCAGGCCGTTCGCACGCTGCTGAGCGCCGCCGGATTCGAGCGCGTGCAGACTCGTCGCGACCTCGCCGGGCACGAGCGGGCAAGCGGCGGGAAGGCGACCGACACCGCGCCTTGACCGCCGGTCACAAGAGTCAGCGGGCGACGCGATCGAGCCACGGTCGTCGTGAAAATCGCGCACCGGCGCCGATGGCGAGGCCTGGCGCTGCCGGACGGGGACGCGCGCCGCACCGACTCGACGTAGGATGCTTTTCAGTCGGCCCGCGGCCGGCTGCGAGATCTCTTCCGTTCCGTCTGCTCGAGGAGCCCGTCATGCCCACCGTGCCCTGGATCTGCGCCGCCATCGCCCTCCTCGCCGCCACCACGGGCGCCGGGGCGTCCGGCCCAGAAGGTGCGGGGCTCCAGGCCCGCGCCGAGACCGTGGAGTGGGCCCGGTTCGACGCTCGCATCCTGACCATCGCCACGCCGCGCTGGCGCGCCGAACTCGCCCCTTCCGAGCGTTCGGGCCTGAAGGTGGGCGGCGTGGTCGGCGACGTCTACTTCAGCGCCGCCCCGGCCGGCACCGTCAAGGGTGTTTCGGGCGGCTTTCGGGCCACGAGCGGCCTCGTCGTCGGCGCCGCACCGATCGGCTACGGCAGCTCGGGCGGCCTGGTCAGCGTGCAGCGGCGTACCGCGAGCGCCTGGGTCTCAGCGGGCGCGCTGGGCGAAGCTGCCATCGACACGGTGACCGTGCCCTACCTGGGCGTGGGCTACAGCAACGCCTGGCCGAAGAGCGGCTGGCGGGTCAGCGCCGATCTCGGCGTGCTGTCGTACAGCCCGGGCGGGGCCTCGGGAATCGGCCGGGTGCTCGGCGGCTCGCAAAGCCTCGACGACCTGGTGCGCGAGATGCGCCTGGCGCCGGTGGTGCAGCTCGGCGTCTCGTATTCCTTCTGAGCCGGCGGCAAAAGCGTTTGCGATAGAGTCGCCGGATCCCATTTTTCAGGCGGTTCGCACCATGAGCGACGTACACCAGCGCATCGACGAGATCGTCAAGAGCAACCGCGTCGTCCTGTTCATGAAGGGCTCGGCACAGTTCCCGATGTGCGGCTTCTCCGGCCGCGCGATCCAGATCCTGAAGGCCTGCGGCGTGAACGATCTCAAGACCGTCAACGTGCTCGAGGACGAGGCCATCCGCCAGGGCATCAAGGGCTACTCGGACTGGCCGACGATTCCGCAGCTCTACGTCAACGGCGAATTCGTCGGCGGCTCGGACATCATGACGGAGATGTACGAGGCCGGCGAGCTGCAGCAGGCGTTGGGCGTCGCCGCCTGATCGACGCCGCTGCCGGGCCGGGCGAGCCGACGCGGATCATCGTCGGCATCACCGGCGCCACCGGCGCCACCTACGGCGTTCGGCTGCTCGAGCGGCTGCGCCGGGCTGGCGTCGGCATTCACCTCGTGGTCACGCCGGCCGGCCTGTTGAACGTTCACCACGAGCTCGGCCTGGACCGCAAGACCCTCGAATCGCTCGCCGATGTGGCGTATTCGCCGGCCGACGTGGGCGCCGCGATCGCCAGCGGATCGTTCGCGGCGAGCGCCATGGTCGTGGCGCCGTGCTCGATGAAATCGTTGGCCGCCATCGCCCATGGCGCGTCCGACAACCTGCTCACCCGGGCTGCCGACGTCACCCTCAAGGAGCGTCGCCGCCTCGTGCTCATGGTGCGCGAGACGCCCTTCAACCTCGCCCACCTGCGCAACATGACCGCCGCGACGGAGATGGGCGCCATCGTCTTCCCGCCGCTGCCGGCGTTCTATCACCGGCCGACGACGATCGCCGAGCTGGTCGACGACACGGTCGAGCGCGTGCTGCAGCTGCTGGGCGTCGCCGGGGCCGCGCCGAAGTCGTGGAACGGGGTGCGAGCCTGACCGCTCAGCCGGTCGCGCCGTCCCAGCCGCGCCGCGCGCCGAACACCGCGTTCGGGTACTCGGGCCTGCCGCGGCTGCCGTTGTAGCGGCCGAGGGCGAGGTAGAGGTCGCCCTGCTCGAGGTCGAGGTAGTGGCGCAGGATCACGCAGCCGAAGCGCAGGTTGGTCTGCATGTGGAACAGCCGGGACACGTCGCCATCGCCGATGAGCCGGGCCCAGAACGGCATCACCTGCGTGTAGCCGCGCGCCCCCACCACGCTGATCGCGTACTTGCGAAAAGCGCTCTCGACCTGCACCAGGCCGAGCACCAGGGCGGGCTCCAGGCCGGCACGCTTGCTCTCGTACCAGAGCGTCTGCAGGAACTCGACCCGCGTCACGAGCTCGGTCTTCTGCCGCTGCAGGCGCTCGCTCGCGGCACCGAGCCAGCGCAGATAGGCGATGCGCTCCTCGATGATCGCAAAGCTCGGCTTCGGCGGTGCGGTCTCGGCCACCGCTGCCGACAGCGCCGAGCGCACGGCGAAGGCGAGCGGCTCCTCGGCCTGCCGACCGGCCCACGCCGGCGACGGCAAGGTGGTGACCAGGGGGCCGAACAGGCTGGCCGCGACGAAGCGGCGCCGGTCTCTCCCTGCCGGGGAGAGCGCGCCGGTCATGCCGCGAAGTGGCCTTTCACGGCGGCCACCGCTTCGTCGACCGGCACCTTGCGCGGCGCCTCCTCGCGCCGGCCCTGCACTTCGACCTCGCCCGCCTTGAGACCACGGTCGGACAGCACGACGCGCAGCGGCACACCGATCAGCTCCCAGTCGGCGAACATGGCCCCGGGCCGCTCGCCGCGGTCGTCGAGCACGACGTCGATGCCGCTCGCCGCAAGGTCGCCGTAGAGGCGGTCGGCCGCCTCCTTCACCACCGCCGAGCGCTCGTAGCCGATCGGGCAGACGACGACCGTGAACGGCGCGATCGCCGCCGGCCAGATCATGCCGCGGCCATCGTGGTTCTGTTCGATCGCCGCGCCGAGAAGGCGCGTGATGCCGATGCCGTAGCAACCCATCTGCAGCAGCTGCGGCTTGCCGCCCTCGTCGAGATAGGTCGCGTTCATCTTTTCGCTATAAAACGATCCGAGCAGGAAGACATGGCCGACCTCGATGCCACGCTGCACGGCCAGCGCGCCCCGGCCATCGGGCGACGGGTCGCCCGCGACGGCATTGCGGATGTCGGCGACGACCTCGGGCTCGGGCAGGTCGCGTCCCCAGTTGACGCCGGTCCAGTGGAACCCCGCGTCGTTGGCGCCACACACGAAGTCGCTCATCGCCGCCACCGTGCGGTCGACCACCAGGCGCACCTGCGGGCTCCTGCCGATCGGGCCGAGGTAGCCCGGCCGGCAGCCGAAGTGCGATTCGATCTCGGCTACCGTCGCGAAGCGGAATCCGCCGGCAAGTCCAGGCAGCTTGCCTGCCTTCACTTCGTTGAGCGCGTGGTCACCGCGCACGAGCAGCAGCCAGATGGTCGACTTGCCCGGCCCGCTGTCGGAACCGGCCTCTTCGGTGGCGAGCACGAGCGACTTCACCGTCTGCGTCAGCGGCAGCCGCAGCAGCTCGGCGACAGCCTCGCACGTGCTGGTGTCGGGCGTTGCCGTTTTCTCGAGCGCCTGGCTCGGCGCGGCGCGCGGCGTCGATGGCGCCACGGCTTCGGCCAGCTCGATGTTGGCGGCGTAGTCGCCTTCGGGCGCGTAAACGATCGCGTCTTCGCCGGTTGCGGCAATCACCTGGAACTCGTGCGAGCGGATGCCGCCGATCGAGCCGTTGTCGGCAGCGA
>CAXSEJ010000102.1:4547-8779 GCA_964236395.1 uncultured Rhizobacter sp. | reverse complement strand
CAGATGATCGGCCGCACGCTCTGGGACGAGTTCTTCAGCAACAACGACTGGCCGATGGCCTGCGCCGTCGCCGTGGCGATGGTGTTGCTGGTGATCGTGCCTGTCGCCGTCTTCAGCCGCTACCAGGCCGAAGCCGCCGAGCGCTCCGCCGCATGAGGGCAGCGGCCGTGAACCGCGGGTTCGGGCGCGCCTGGCTGCTCGGCGGCTTCGCCTTCCTCTACGTGCCGATCGTCGCCCTGGTCGTCTACTCGTTCAACGACTCGCCGGTCGCCAACGTGTGGCGCGGATTCACCTTCAAGTGGTACGGCGCTCTGGCCTCCGACCGCGAGCTGCTCGCCGGCCTGGCTCTTTCGCTCAAGGTCGCCTTCGCCACGGCCTGCGCCTCGGTCGTGCTCGGCACGCTCGCCGCCTTCGCGCTCGTTCGCTTCCGGCGCTTCTTCGGCAGCACGCTCTTCACCGGCATGGTCGCCGCGCCGCTGGTGATGCCCGAAGTGATCATCGGCCTCTCCTTGCTGCTGATGCTCGTCTCGCTGCAGCGGGCGACCGAAGCGGCGTTCGGCGTCGGCTTTCCCGAGCGTGGCCTGCTGACGATCTGGCTCGGCCACCTGCTGCTCGGCCTGGCTTACGCCACGGTCGTGATCCGCGCCCGGCTCGAGACGCTGCCCGCGCAGCTCGAGGAAGCGGCGATGGACCTGGGCGCCCGGCCGTGGCAGGTTTTCTGGCTCGTGACGCTGCCGATGATCGGCCAGTCGCTCGTCTCCGCCTTCCTGCTCACCTTCACGCTCTCGCTCGACGACGTCGTGCTCTCCGCCTTCCTGTCGGGCCCCGGTTCGACGACGATGCCGCTGGTGATCTTCTCGCGTGCCCGGCTCGGCCTGAACCCGAGCGTGAACGCGGTGGCGACGTTGATCATCGCCGTGGTCGCGGTGGGCGTGGTCGTCGCCAGCGTCGTCATCGCCGGCAACGAGCGCCGCCGCCTGCAGGAGCTCGCCGCCGCTGGACGACCCGCCTCGTGAACGCCCGCCTGGCCCTGGCCTACCTGTGCCTCGCCTCGGCGATGGCCATCGTCGGCGCGTACGTCGCCTTCTCGAAGGCGCTGGTCATCGTCTTCCCGATCTTCGTGCTGGCCTGGCTGCGCTTCGGCATCGCCGCGGTGGCGATGCTGCCGTGGCTGCGCCGCCCGGCGGGCGAGGCGCCGCTCGATGCGCCAACGCGGCGGCTGCTCTTCGTCGAGTCGTTCTTCGGCAACTTCCTGTTCTCGATCTGCATGCTGTTCGGCGTGGCGCGGTCGTCGGCGCTCGCCGCCGGCGTCGTCATGGCGGCCATTCCGGCGCTCGTGGCCCTGCTGTCGTGGCTGCTGCTCGGCGAGCGCATCGGCGGCCGGGTCGCCGCAGGCATCGCCTGCGCCGTCGCCGGCATCGCGCTCGTCGCGCTGGGCAAGAACGCCGAGGGCGAGTCGACCACCTCCGTCATCGGCACGCTGCTGCTGCTCGGTGCCGTGGCCTGCGAGGCGATCTACGTCGTGGTCGGCAAGAAGCTCTCGGCGTCCGTCGGGCCGAAGCGCATCAGCGCCCTCATCAACCTCTGGGGGCTGGCCCTGGTGACGCCGCTCGCACTCTGGCAGCTGCCGTCGTTCCCCGCGTCCTTCATCGACAGCTCCTACTGGGTGCTGCTCGTCGTCTATGCGCTCTGCGCCAGCATCGTCACCGTGTGGCTGTGGATGACCGGTCTTCGTCATGTCGATGCGGCGTCGGCCGGCGTGTTCACCGTGTTCCTGCCGCTCAGCGCCGCCGCGGTCGGCGTTGCGTTTTTCGGCGAGACGATCAGCGCCGTGCAGCTCGGCGCATTTGCGCTGGCCGTCGCCGGCGTCGTGCTGGCGGCGTCGCGGCGGAACGGCGCGGCAGTCGCCGCTGCCTGAGGCGTTCCCTTCGGCAGGCGGTCGCGGAACACCGTCGTCGCGACCTCCTCGGCACGGCTCGGGCTCGGCTAACCGGCCTTGCGGCGAGCCCGCTCCAGCGCCTGGGCGAACAGTTTGGCGGACTCGAGCCACGAACTGTGGCGCACGGTATCGAAGGCCGCCTGGGAGACGGCGCGCCAGTCGGCGTCGGCCAGGCGCAGAACACGCTGCGTCTCGCGAGCAAGCCCCTCGACATCGTCGACATCGACACAGGCGCCGTTGACGCCATCGACGATGGCTTCGGCCGGCCATCCGGTGCGCGTGGCGACGACGGGCGTGCGGCAGGCCATCGCCTCCATGGCCGGCAGGTTGAATCCCTCGCTGCTGCTCGCCGTGAGCCACACGTCGCAGGCGGCGTAGATGTCGCGCAGCGAGGCCTGTGGCGGTGCGGCGACGTGAGTGACGAACTCCGGGAACGGCGGCTCGCGCCATGACCCGAAGGAGCGGACCTCGAGCTCGGGAAGGTGTTCGCGCACTCGTCGGATCGCTTCGAAGGCCAGGTCGAATCGCTTCCAGTCGGCGGTGGCGTAGAGCAGGCCCACCGTCGGCCGCGCCTGCTTGCCGCGCGGCGGCGCGAAGAACTGGTCATGGTCGACGCTGTTCGGCACCAGATCGACGTCGGCGTCGCCATACTCGTCGCGCATCACGTCGGCGAGCCAGCGCGCGATGACGATCTTGTGCAGCGGCAGCCGGTACGTGGCGCGGACGCGATCCACGGGCAGGTAGCTATGGACCTCGTGGTGCTGCACGAAATACGCCTTTGCGCCCTTGCTCGGCGCCAGCGCCACTGCCCACTCGGCCGTCTCCCACCAGGTGGCGATGACGACATCGCCGTCGGGCACCTCGCCGTCGCCAAGCCGGGCGACCTTCGCCGAGATGCGCAAAGGGACGTCGACGCCGTCGAAGTGGGACGGCGGTTGCGGCTGGGCTGCTCGGCCGAGCAGGCCGGCGACGAAGCCTCTGGCCCGATGCGCCGGTGCGCACACCGTGACCTGATGGCCGAGATCCTGAAGCAGCTTGGCGTAAATGGCGATCACGCGCGTGCCGCCGGCCAGGCTGAGCGGTGGAGCGAGGAACGTGACCTTCATTGGGTGGCCCACATCGAGGAATGGCACAAGCCCGGCGACGATAGCGCTTCGCCACTGCGAGGCCGTCGCCGATCGGAGCGCGCCGCGCGCCGTTGGGGCGTCGTTGCCTTGTTCAGGCGGGCAGCGCCACCGGCTCTCGCAGCGTGTCTGCCAGCGCCGCCCGCGCCTGCCGCGCCACCTGGCGCGGCGCGAGTCCGTGCAGCCGGTGGTCCGACCAGACCTGGCGCCAGCGCCTGGCGCCCGGCGTCCCGTGACGCAGGCCGAGCAGATGCCGAGACGCGTGCGTCCACGGCTCGCCGACGGCAGCGAGCCGCTCCATGTAGACGACGAAGGCGGCCTCGACCGCGTCGCGGTCCGCCGGGGCGTCGGTGGCGCCGAGGAAACGGGCGTCCCACGACGCCATCGCGTACGGCTCGTGGTACGCGAAGCGGCCGACCATCGCGCCGTCGTGCGCGTGCAGGCGGTCGCCGAGCGCGTCGTTGTCGGCAATGCCGCCGTTGACGACGAAGCTCAGCGCAGGGAAGTCGCGCCTGAGCTGAACGACCGACTCGTAGCGCAGCGGCGGCAGCTCACGGTTTTCCTTCGCGCTGAGGCCCTGCAGCCAGGCATTGCGCGCGTGCACGATGAAGGTCGTGCAGCCGCCGCGCTCGGCGACGGTGCCGACGAAGTCGCGCACGAAGGCATGGCTCTCGATCCGGTCGATGCCGATGCGGTGCTTCACCGTCACCGGGATCGAGACGGCGTCGCGCATCGCCGCCACGGCGTCACCGACCAGCTTCGGCTCGGCCATGAGGCAGGCACCGAAGGCACCGCGCTGCACCCGCTCGCTCGGGCAGCCGCAGTTGAGATTGATCTCGTCGTAGCCCCACCGCTCGCCGAGACGCGCGCACTCGGCCAGAGCCGTCGGCTCGCTGCCGCCGAGCTGCAACGCGAGCGGGTGCTCCTCGGCGTTGAAATCGAGGTGCCGTGGCACGTCGCCATGCAGCAAGGCGCCGGTCGTCACCATCTCGGTGTAAAGGCGCGTACACCGGCTGAGCAGCCGGTGCAGGAAGCGGCAGTGCCGGTCGGTCCAGTCCATCATCGGCGCGACCGACAGGCGCCAGGGATCGGCCAGCGAGTTCAGGCCGGCGCCCGGGCCGGCGGAGTCATCCGTGGCAACAGCCTTCACGCCAAACCCGGCGCTCAGG
>CAXSEJ010000102.1:0-4537 GCA_964236395.1 uncultured Rhizobacter sp. | reverse complement strand
GGCCCGCCCGGCTGCGCTGGCGATGCCGGCGACGAAGCGCGGCCACAGTGCGCGTGGCAGGTCGTGGCCCATGCCGTCGATGACGTCGAGCGAGGCACCCGGGATGCGCGCGGCGAGATCGCGCCCGGCAGGCGTGGGCACGAGTGCGTCGGCGGCGCCGTGGATCACGTGTGTCGGCACGCGGATGCCGGGCAGGATCGGCGAGCGGTCGCCATCGGCGGCGATGGCCACCATCTGCCGCGCCGTGCCCGCGGGTCGGTGCGAGCGACGGATCGACCGGTCGAAGCGCGCGCGCAGCTCGGTCTTGTCGGCGGGATAGCCGGGGCTCCCGATCAGGCCGTAGAGACCGACATAGTGTTCGACGATGCTCTCGACCACCCTGGCGTCGGGCGGCCGTGAAATCATGGCGCCGCGGACCTTCAGTGACGGTCCGGGCAGGCGGCGCGAGCCGCTGCTCGTCATCATCAGCGTCAAGCTCTTCACTCGCTCGGGCGCACGCACGGCCAGTCGCTGGGCGATCATGCCGCCCATCGAGGCGCCGCACACATGCGCCGCGCCGATGCCCAGTGCGTCGAGCAGGCCGAGGCAGTCGGCCGCCATGTCGTCGAGGCTGTAGGCGCTCTTCAGCTTCATGCCGAGGGCATAGCGGAAGGAGCCGAGCGCCAGGTTGGGCGTGCCCGCGGCATCGAAGCCCTGGCTCAGCCCGATGTCGCGGTTGTCGAAGCGAATCACGCGAAAGCCGCGGCTGACGAGCATCGCCACGAAGTCGTCCTGCCACGCGAGCAGCTGCATGCCGAGGCCCATGATGAGGAGCAGGGGGTCGCCCGCCGGCGATCCATGGTCCTCGACCTCGAGGGCGATGCCGTTGGCGGAGACCTGCATTGGCGCCGGATCAGCCGGCCACCACCGCGTCGCCGCGAGCGATGCGGAAAAAGAGGCGTCGTGCGCCGGAGGCCTCGAACGGCTGCCAGCGTCCCGACGGCTGGGCCAACCGATCGGCGATGGCGTACAGCGCGAGCGGGTTCATGCCCATGCCGATGTGGCTCGCAGGCACCTCGATGTTCTCCGCCAGCGGCCCGGGCGCATTGAGGCTGCAGCGCCAGGCGACGATGCCGTCGCTGCGGGAAAAGATGGAGGTCGTGGGCACCGGTGGCGGCAGCCGGATCTGGGCCTCGAGGGCCGCGTTGCCGCCCACCTTGTGGCCGCTCACCATCTCGTAGACCCGCCATGCGTTGGTGGCGCGCGCGTGGCCGGTGAACGGCGTGCCCAGGGTGATGACGCAGCGCGTGTGCTCGGGATGGATCTTGGCCATCTCGCGGGCATAGATGCCGCCGAGGCTCCAGCCGATCAGGCTCACCGGCTGCCCGTGCTTGTCGGCCAGCGCGCGCACGTCGTCGGCGCAGCGTTCGAGCACCCCGGCGCGAGGGCCGAAGTTCAGGCCCTGACCCCACGCCTGGGTGACGTAGCCGAGGCCGTTCAGGAACTTGCGCAGCGGCAAGGTCGTCAGGTCGTTCGCGGCCATGCCGGGAAACACCATGACCGGATGGCCGTCGCCACGCGCCAGGCGACGCAGCCACGGCATGGCGGCAAGCATCGTCACCAACTCGACCGGTGCGCGGCTTTCCAGGAGCATCAGCAGTGCTCCTGGTGCGCGCATGCGGCGCGCGTCGGACCGGTGGGCTGACGGCGCGGCGCCGGTAAGTCGGGTTCGAGACATGCGCGATGGCGAGCGGATGGAGGGAAAAGGCATGATAGCGGCCGGTCCGGCGCGGGCGCCGATCGTGGCTGTCTCGGCAGGCCAGGCTATGTCGCCGCGGCGACACCGCGCTCACTGCGCAGTGCCAGCGCTTCGTTGCCGACCAAGGCTGCTAGCACCAGCGCACCGCCGAGCAGCACGTCACCGCTCGGCACTTCGTTGGCGCCGAGCCACGTCCAGGTGACGCCGAACACGATCTCGAGGAGCGAGAGAAGCGCCGCTTCGGCGGCCGCCAGCCGGCGCGCCGCCACGACGGCGATAAGGCACGGCACGGCGAGCTGGGCGACGCCGAGCAGCGCCAGCAGGCCGACGTCGCGCGAGGTCGCGGCGAACGGCAGGGCAGGCACGAAGGTGGCGGCGCTGGAAACGACCGCGCCGACCAGCACCGCAGGCAGCAGGTCGTCGCCGGCTCGGCCGCTCTTTTGCAGCACCGTCCAGTTCACCGCCGCGGCGACGGGCACGGCGAGCGCCACCAGGGTGCCGACGAGCTGCCGTGCGTCGGTGGCGGCCAATTCGTGGGCGTACATCCACGCGATGCCCGCGCCGGCCACGACGATCGCGATCCATGTGCGCGGCGGCAGGCGGTGGCCCAAGCCGATGCGGCCGAGGAGCGCCGTGAGCAGCGGTGCGATCGCCATCGTGACCAGCACGTTGGCCACGGTCGTCATCGTCATCGCGACCATGAACGCCGTGAACATGACGGCCCAGCAGGCGCCCGAAATCCAGAGCGCCGGGCGGGCGTGGCGCAGGGTCCTGCCGAGCGCCGGGAAGCCGCCCAGCCAGCCTTGCAGCACGATCAAGGCGACGGCGCTGAAGAAGCTGCGCCAGAACGTCGCCTCGAAGCTGGCCGCCGACTGCAGGTGGCGCGTCGCGACGCCGGCGATGCTCCACAGCAACGTCGCCGCGACCATCGCGAGCACCGCCCGCGAATGGCTCCAGGCCACGCTAATAGCTGCTGCCCGTGGAGCCGGGAGCGAGGTTGTCGAACTTGGTGAGCGGCTTCAGGAAGGTGAGCCGGAAGGTGTCGGTCGGCCCGTTGCGCTGCTTGCCGATGATGATCTCGGCGATGCCCGGCTCCTTGCACGCGTCCTTCGTGTAGTACTCGTCGCGGTAGATGAACATGATCACGTCGGCGTCCTGCTCGATCGCGCCGGATTCGCGCAGGTCGCTCATCAGCGGCCGCTTGTCGGTGCGCGACTCGACGCTGCGGTTGAGCTGAGAGAGCGCGATCACCGGGCACTTCAGCTCCTTGGCCAGCGACTTCAGCGAGCGCGAGACTTCGCCGATCACCGTCGCGCGGTTCTCCTCGCTGGTGCCGCTGCTGCCGGTCATCAGCTGCAGGTAGTCGACGACGATCAGGCCGAGCTGGCCGCACTGGCGCGCCTGCCGTCGGGCGCGGGCGCGCAGCTCGGTCGGGGTGAGCGAGCCGCTCTCGTCGATGAACAGGCTCACCTTGCCGAGCTTTTCCACCGCCTCCGAGAGGCGCCCCCATTCGTCGTCGCGCAGGGCGCCGGTGCGCAGGTGCGACTGGTCGATGCGGCCGAGCGAGCCGACCATTCGCAAGGCCAGCTGCGAGGCGCCCATTTCCATCGAGAACACGACCACCGGCAGGCCTTCCCTGACCGCGACGTGCTCGGCGATGTTGAGCGCCAGCGCGGTCTTGCCCATCGACGGTCGGGCCGCCAGCACGATGAGGTCGCCGGGCTGCAGGCCGGAGGTGAGCCGGTCGAGGTCGTAGAAGCCGGTGCGCACGCCGGTCACTTCCTCGGCGCCGTTTTCGTGCAGCTCGTTGACCCGGTCGATCAGCTGGACGACGAGCGCGTCCATGCTCTGAAAGCCCTGCCGCGAGCGCGAGCCTTCCTCGCCGATGCGAAAGATCTTGCCCTCGGCGTCGTCGAGGATCTGCGAAACCGGGCGGCCTTGCGGGTTGAAGGCGCTGGTCGCGATCTCGTCGCTGGCCGCGACCAGCTTCCTCAGCACCGAGCGCTCGCGCACGATCTCCGCGTAGCGGCGGATGTTGGCCGCGCTCGGCACGGCCTGCGCGAGCGCGTTGAGATAGACGAGGCCGCCGCACTCCTCGGCCTTGCCGAGGCTCTGCAGCTGCTCGAAGACCGTGATCACGTCGGCCGGCTTGGTCGCGTTGACCAGGGCCGAGATCGCGGCGTAGATCAGCCGGTGCTCGAAGCGGTAGAAGTCGCTTTCGGTGAGCAGGTCGCCGCTGCGGTCCCAGGCGCCGTTGTCGAGGAGCAGGCCGCCGAGCACGCTCTGCTCGGCCTCGACCGAATGGGGCGGTGTGCGCAGGCGGGCGACTTCGTCGTCGCGGACATCGGCAGGCGCCGTCGCTGGAGAGAAGATGGCAGACATCGGGAAATCATAAGTGCGGCCACGTCGGCGTCAGGGGACAAGCCTGTGGACAGCCTCTGCACCGCCAGTGGAGCGCCAAAAAAATGGGCTCCGAAGGAGCCCGCCCCTTCCTCTCCGCGGAAGGGAAGCGAAGCGGGGAAGGAGCGAAGCCCTCCCCCGTGGTCGTCAGGTGCTTTCGCCCAGAACGACCACCTTGACATCGACCACCACGTCCGTGTGCGGTGCCACGGTCACGGTGTGCTCGCCGACCGTCTTGAGCGGCCCGTTCGGCATGCGCACTTGCGCCTTCGCGACCTTGAAGTCGATGCGGTTCAAGGCGTCCGCCACGTCGGCGTTGGTGACCGAGCCGAACAGGCGACCGTCGACGCCGGCCTTTTGCGTGATGTGGACCGTGCGGCCGCTCATCTTCTCGCCGAG